>DATCAO010000091.1:0-3907 GCA_036512575.1 Puia sp. | reverse complement strand
CTTCGTTGTAATAATGAATGCCTTCAATCAGGTCTCCACCCCCTCCCGGGAAGGGATATTGTTTTTCCAGGGCAACCAGCTGGTTGAGTTTCTCAAGGCAATCTGTACAGAGGCAGTCATAAAATGTGTTGGCGAGAAAGGATTTGGTACCATTACTCAATGTGACCTTAGAGCAGGCGCAGGCTGATATATTTTCAGCGTGGCAATTGAATTCCTTTTTACATCGCGGACATATTTTCTGTTTTCCCCCGTTCATCATTGATATCCTTTTGCCTGCAGCGTAAACAGCTCTGCATATTTTCCCTTCCGTTCAATTAATTCTTCATGGGTGCCGCTTTCTATCATCTCTCCTTCCTGCAGGACCAGGATCCTGTCGGCCATCCTGACCGTTGAGAACCTATGGGAAATCAATACAGCCGTCCTGCCCTTCGTCAACGCAGCAAACCGCTGGAATACTTCATATTCGGCGCGGGCATCCAACGCTGCGGTCGGCTCGTCCAGGATCAACACCTGGGCCTGCCGCATGTAAGCCCTGGCGAGTGCAACTTTCTGCCATTCGCCACCGGACAATTCCACGCCCTCCTGGAACCTTTTGCCCAGCATCTGATCATAACCGGCCGGCAGTCGGCCGACCAGGCCGGCAGCCAGGCTTTGTTCCGCTGCGGAAACAATCAGGGGTTGGTTTTCCTTCTGCAGTATATTGCCGACGGCTATATTATCAGAAACACGCATCTGGTAACGAAGGTAATCCTGGAAGATGATTCCGATGTTCTGCCTGAGGCTAACGAGGTCATACAACCGAAGATCCACACCATCCAGCAGGATCTTACCTTCCGTCGGTTCATACAATCGTGCCAGCAGTTTGACCAGGGTTGTTTTGCCTGCACCGTTCTCGCCCACCAGGGCGATTTTCTCCCCTGCCCCGAGGGTAAAATCCAGGTGCCTTGTAGCCCATTTTTCTGCGTGCTGGTAGCGAAAACCCACATCCTGGAATGTGAATCCCCGGCGAATGGGATTTGGAAATGGCAGGGGATTTTTAGCCGAAACAATACCTGGCCTGATGTCGAAAAATTCAAAAAAGTCACTGAGATAAATAGCACCCTGCGAAACTGCAGTGAACCGGGTCAGAATGGATTCCATCAGGGCTTTGAGCTGACGAAAGGAGCCAGCAAGAAAAGTGAGTTGGCCAATACTGATCCGGCCCGAAATGGTTTCCAGGATGATATAGACATAAGCCCCGTAATAACCCAGACTGCCCATAAGCGTGAAACCCGTTCCCCACAACGACCGGTTGATGGTGATCCTGCGGTTGCTGAGGTAAAATTTATTCGCAAGTGTTTCAAACTTACCAATGATAAAATCGGAGAGGTCGAAAATTTTTACTTCTTTGGCTGTTTCATCACTGGCACCCAGGAATCGCAGGTAGTCCAGCTCACGCCGCTCAGGCGTCTGTCGCCGGCTCAATGCATAAGTCTGGTCGTTGAAATAAGACTCGCCAATAAAGGAAGGCAGGATGGTGATGAACAATAAGGCGATCAGCCAGGGATTAAAAATGATCAGACCGGCTGCCAGGAATCCCATCGTGATCAGGTCCTGTACCTGGCTCAGCACCTGCGAGAGCAGGATGGTCCTGCCCGTGGTCTGCTGCCTGGCTCTTTCCAGTTTGTCATAAAATACGGGATCTTCGAACTGCTCCAGGTCCAGCATGGCCGCGTGTTTCATGATGCGGACGGAACTCAGTTTGCCGAAAAGATCACCCAGCAGACTGTCCAACAGGGAAATACTCCGGCCCAGCGCATCATTGAATACGGCCAGCAGAAATTCAAAACCAATCAGCATCCAGAGATGATGTGTTGATGAGGAACCGCCATGACGATTCAACAGAATCACTTCATCGATGATCAGCTTGCCGACATACAAAACCGTAACGGGAATGGCAGAGCGCATCAGGCGAAGACCTGCATTCAATCCGGTCATCCACGGACTTGATGCCCAGACGAGTTTAAAAAAGGCCGGAAGATTTCGGAGGGCATTGAGACGTTCTTTCCAGCCGGGTTTGCTTTGAGGTGAGGCCATGCTTGTGAATGCAAATTAGGTTATTGGGCCGAACGCTGAACGCTGAACGCTTAAAGCTGAAGGCATTCTTATAGAACAGCATCATTTGCTTATGGTTTATAAAAAAAATTATTGGTTCTGAAACAAGATTATTAAGCGCTCTGTAATAATTGGTTTTTGAATCACAACTATTCGCAAGAAATGCGCATCGCGTTAGGCGTTAAGCGTTAAGCGTTAAGCGTTAAGCGTTAAGCGTTAAGCGTTAAGCGTTAAGCTTTAAGCGTTAAGCGTTAAGCTTTAAGCGTTAAGCTTTAGGCGTTAAGCCTTAAGCCTAATTCCGCGGGATTTTCACCGAAAAAAGTTTTTCTCCGGTGAGGCTGATCAGGTGAACCTGCATTTCTTCACCGTACACGCTGAAATTCATGAAGCCGTTAATGGCGCGGGCATAAACGCCTCCTTCGGGATGTACAACGGTATTCGACAATTCAGCACCGGCTCCTGAAACAAAATAATGGGTAAACCCAGGCGGCTTAATGTATTGCAGGTTGTGATCATGCCCGCAGATGTATGCGTTGACATGATATTTTTCAAAAATGGGTTTAAATAAATTTTTCATTTCCACCGTTTCTTTTGCTTTCATCCTTCCTCCGCCTGTGTATATGGGATGGTGACCAAAAACCATTTTCCATTTGATATTTGCTGGTGCTTCTGCGAGAGTTTTTTCCAACCAGATACGTTGCCCGGCGGTATCCTGGCCTCGTACCTGATGTTTGTCACCGATATACGATTCGGATAAAAAAGGTGTAGTGTCAATAAAAATCAACAATACGCCGTTGGTGCTGTCCTCGCCAATGAAAAAAGTTTTAGAATAATATCTTGCCGGCATATTCCAGCGACGGTCTACTGCAGAATAGTCAATTTCTGCCTGTGGATCGCCACGATAATCGTGGTTGCCCAATACAACCCACCAGTCGGTTTGCAGAGACTGGTCAGTGTATATGTCTTCAAAAGAAGCAATCCAGTTGTGGTCACGGGTGCTGCGTACTCCGTTGGGATATATATTATCGCCGGTGGAAACTATGAATTCAGGCTTGAATTTTTTGGCTACGATTCCCATTTCCCGGGCCACTTCACGCTGATTGTCTTCACCATTGCGGCCCCAGTCACCAAACACGATGAAACGAAGGGGTTTCTGTGTTTTTTGAAAAACCGAATCCGATTTCTGAGTATTCTGTGAAAACAAGAAGGCGGGAAGTAACAGGACGAGGGCGACCGTAACAATACGCATGGATTCAGTTTTATTCCTGGAGCGATATACTCCAAAAAAAATGGCGAATGGTATCAGGACACAGAGAATGATTAAATGATTAACCATCTCCATTTTCCAAAACCATCCGCCAAAAGGCGTATACTACTTCCGTCGAAACTTCAGTGGTCAAAGGCGATTACGTTCAGAAACTGACTAAGCCGGGCTTAGTACCTGTTACGATCACGGTTATATCCACCACCACCGCCGCCACGGGATCCGCCGCCACCGCGGGAACCACCGCCACCGGGGTTTTTATCTTCAGCAACTTTTACAGTAAGCGTTCTTCCTTCCAGGCTGGTGCCGTCGAGGGCCTTAATGGCTTTTTCTGCTTCTTCATTACTTGAAAATTCTACAAATCCGAAACCACGACTTTTGTGGGTTTCTCTGTCTAAAATAACTTTTGCTGAACCAACGGTACCGTATGGTTCAAACAATTCTTGCAATTCTGAATCACTAACGGCGAAAGGCAGACCGGCTACAAAGATTTTCATTCCAATACAATTTAATAGGCGACAAGATACCACAATAGTTTAGTACCAAACT
>DATCAO010000090.1:0-3534 GCA_036512575.1 Puia sp. | reverse complement strand
TAAATCTGCTACAGCCACCAGCTCCGTTCCGGGTACACCCAGCGCGGTACGGGTGTCGTTAAAACCCATGATGCCCATTCCGATGGTAGCGATTCGGATTTTATCATTGGGTGAAATTCTTTTTGAATAACCATCCACCCGGTTTTGCCATTGGTTGGCAAAGGCCAGTGCGGAGTTGCCGGCCGTGAGTGCAAGTGCTGTTCCGCTCATTTGCTGAATAAAGCGGCGGCGGGAAGAAGATCCTTTCATATGTTGAACATTAAATTGAGGAAGGAAGTTAGACGATAAAAAAATGTCCCGCCACAGGCAGGACATTTTTTTTAACGGAATCTTTAAAAAGGCAGGTCGTCCACAGGAGCATTCATTTCTCCGGAAGCAGGCACCGCCGACAAAGAGCCGGAAGAACCCGCATTATAGTTGTCATTTCCACCATCACCACTATTGCGGCTTCCAAGTAATTGTACTGATAATACCCGAAGGGTCAGGGATACTCCCTGTGTACCATCTGATTTCTGGTAGGTGCGCAGATCGGGTGTGCCTTCTGCATATACCTGTGTTCCTTTTTTTAAATAAGGAGCGATCGCTGTTCTGTCCGTCCAGTAAGCACAATCCACCCACACGGTTTTCTCCTTCTGTTCACCTTTCGCATCCCGGAACTTCTCCGTATGCGCCACATTGAAATTGATCACATTTTTACCATTCACAAGATTGGTCACGCAATCTTTTCCAAGATTCCCGATGACTTGCATTTTGATCATAACTTAAAATTTAGCTGCGTACTTAAAATTGTTTATAGGGCAATTTACAGGTTTTGGGGAGGCAATAAAATACTATTTTCCGGGAATAAGTATCTTTGCATTTATGAGCAGAAATGGGAAGGTACTGGTAGCCATGAGCGGAGGTATTGACAGTACGATCAGTGCACTGATGTTGAAGGACCAGGGTTATGAAGTGATCGGAATCACCATGAAAACCTGGGATTATGCAAGCTCAGGCACGTCTAAGAAAGAAACCGGATGTTGTAACCTGGACAGCTTCAACGACGCGCGTACCGCGGCCGTCCAGCATGGATTTCCCCACCTGGTGCTGGATATACGGGATGAGTTCGGCACAGCCGTCATCGACAATTTTGTAGAAGAATATCTGGCCGGACGCACACCGAATCCCTGCGTGATGTGTAATACCCATATCAAGTGGCGGGCACTGCTCAAAAGGGCAGATGCCCTGGATTGTGCATTCATTGCCACAGGGCATTACGCATTTATTCACCAGCATGAAAATGGGCGATTCTTCCTGAGTAAGGGAGTGGATGAACAGAAGGATCAGAGTTATGTACTGTGGGGCCTGCAGCAGGACCTGCTGAGTCGCACCATGCTTCCGCTGGGTAAATACCGGAAGCCGGAGATCAGGCAGATGGCCATCGACTATGGTTATCCTGAACTGGCCAAGAAAAGCGAGAGTTACGAAATTTGTTTTGTACCCGACAACGACTACCGGGGTTTTCTGAAAAAGAAAATGCCCGGTCTGGAAAAGAATGTGGAAGGCGGAAGTTTTGTTGACATGGAAGGCCATTTTATCGGAAAACACCGTGGTTATCCATTCTATACTATTGGCCAGCGCAAGGGCCTCGACCTGGCTTTCGGAAAACCCGTATACGTGGCGGCCATTCACCCGGAAAACAATACCGTTGTGCTGGGTGAAGAGAAAGACCTGGCTGGTATCAGTATGATGGTCTCGGGCCTGAACCTGCAGAAATATGATATGGTTCCGGAGGGAATGGAGGCCCTTACCAAAATCCGATATAAAGATAAAGGCAGCCTGAGTAGTCTTTATACTGAAGCCAACCAGATGCGCGTGTTTTTCCACGAACCCGTTAAAAGTATCGCCCCTGGCCAATCCGCCGTTTTTTATGAAGGGAATGATGTGATTGGCGGGGGGATTATACGATTAAAGCTTAACGCCTGAGGCCTGAGGCTTGAGGCAAACCGCCAACTGCCAACTGCCAACTGCCAACCAAATGAAAGAACACCAATACCATACGATGCTCCGTTGGACCGGTAATACCGGAAAGGGTACGGAATCTTACCGTGGTTATGAGCGGGCACACAGCATTTCCGTTCAGGGCAAACCCGATATAACCTGCAGTTCTGATCCTTCCTTCCGCGGCGACAGGTCTAAATATAATCCGGAAGAAATGTTTCTCGCTTCTCTTTCTTCCTGTCATATGCTCTGGTTTCTTCACTTCAGTTCCGAGGCCGGCGTCGTTGTGCAAGAATATACCGACTCGGCAAAAGGTATTATGCTGGAATCCGATGATGGAAACGGAAGATTTAAAGAGGTGATCCTGTATCCCCACGTGAAAGTTAAAGAGGAATGGATGATGGAAAAAGTAACTGAACTGCACGACAAAGCCCATCATTTCTGTTTCATTTCCAATTCCTGCAATTTCCCCGTACGGCATGAGGGAGTTTGTGAAACCAAAACCGTACATTAAAAAAGGCCAGTGATCTGCTATTCGCATCGATCACCGACCATTCGGGCTTAAGGGTACAGTTTTTAACCGTGTCAGTATTGTTTAGGCGTTAAAAAGAGGATTCACCAACCAGTTATATACCTGGCTTCCGACATGTACTAAAGGATTCGAACTGGGCTTTGGTGTTTTTTCAACGTATTCTGAATTCTCTACTTTTACTCTTACAGCTACCACATTATTTTTTTCAAATGATCCGGAAAATTGCAGGGCAAGCTTCGGACATTTCATATCATCAATTGACCAGGCAATACTGGCAACTCCTGAAATCTTCAGAAAAAAATCCTTTCCCTTTTTAAAGAAATCCAGTTTCGCCGGCATTTCTTTCGAAAAAGATTCCACAACCTGTGTGGGCTTCGGAATAATAAACCAGATATTACCTTCTTCATCCACTTCCGATATGTTTACAATATGCGTTGGCAGACTGACCAATGCATTGGATTCCGACATAAACAGTGCGTTTTCCAGTTCTTTTATTTTCTTACTTAAAAAAGCTATAGATAGATCCCGTATCATGTTGGTAGGTTTGCCATGAATATTCAATCGGCATACCAATATTTGGATAACTGAATATGAATGTATTGCACAATAAAGACCAGTGATTTTATTCCGGATTTGGGAGAATTTTTCCTGAAAAGATTTCTTCAGAACAGGTTCCGGATAAAGGGATCCGTATAGTCCTCAATAAAGGCGACGATATGATCTGACGACGGGAATTCAATTCGTGTATGCATGGTTGTTAGTACCACGCAGGGTATTCCGGCTTTGCAGGCAGCTTCAACTCCTTTCGGTGCATCTTCAAATACCAGGCAAAGAGAAGGGTCCCTGTTTATTAAGCGTGCAGCCTTTAAAAATGTTTCCGGGTGTGGTTTGCTGATCCCGACGTCATCGGCACTCACTACTGCTGTAAAATATTTGCGGATATCCAGCTGGTCCAGGATAAAATCAATATTGAAAGGAATGGCCGCAGATCCGATGGCCATGGGAATATCTCTTTCGCGAGC
>DATCAO010000089.1:0-5792 GCA_036512575.1 Puia sp. | reverse complement strand
AGGGTTCCACTTTTCTACCGAAACGGATCGCATTGTTCAGATCAAAATGTCCGTAATGATCGGAAGAAAGCGGAATGTCATATCCGACTACGGAACGAACTTCACTGATGATATTAGCCATCGCATCCAGTCCCTTGTCGTTGATCTGAATACCTGTAAACGGATGTTTGGTATTGGCATAATCCATATAACCGCCGTTCCATTGTGCAAGCGCCGTTCCCCAGAATTTAGCATTGTTCAGGGCTCCCGGAATATCTTTTACTTCCCCGATCGAAATATCCATTTTCAGCCAGGTCATGCCCTGAACTTCCAGTCGGTGTTTGATTTTTGCTTTGAATTCATCCAGTGTCGGAGCCTCAGGTGTATCAGCATACATCCTGACTTTATCGCGGTAACGTCCACCCAATAGTTGCCATGCGGGAACATTGTACGTTTTTCCGCAGAGATCCCATAGCGCCATTTCCACACCGCTGACTCCGCCTCCCTGGCGTGCAGGGCCGCCAAATTGTTTGATCGTTTTAAAAATCATTTCCACATTACAGGGATTTTGTCCCAGTAAACGGCTCTTTAGCATGAGGGCATAGCGTTCATCTGCGCCATCTCTCACTTCACCCAAACCGTAGATGCCCTGGTTGGTGTCGATACGAATGATGGGCGTGCGTCCAACATTTTGTATGATGCAATAACGCATGTCGGTTATTTTCAAATCTGAGGGACCCGAGAAGCGTTTCACTTTTTGGGTGCTTTGGGCAATTAATTCTTCGACAGGCGACAACAGTAAAGCGCCGCCAAAACTTATTCCGCCTATGGCGGTTTTTTTCAAAAATCCACGCCGGCTGTTTTCTTTTGGTTCGTTGTCGGTCGTTTTTGGTTCCTCTGTAATGTCCGGTTCTTTTAAACCGATTTTAAGCAAAAATTTCTGGGCGGGTGTCATGGTGATAATGATTTGAATTAGCGTTTAGCGTTAAGCGTTAGGCTTTAGGCCTCAGGCCTTTGTTACCAGTTTCTTTCTTTCATATAGTCATCCAGTTCTTTGCGCGACATCGGAAGGTTTTTTTTTGAATCCAGCCATTGCAGGAAATCCTTTTTTATCTCCTCGCTCCACTGCTGATCAATCTGACCCGGGGTATATTTTCCTTCACGAAGGCGCTGATGTCCAAAAGCATCCCTCAGTTGTACGAATTCGGAATTCTGCACCAGATCCTGCAGGTATACCGGGGGAATAAAAACAACACCTCCTTTTTTGGCGAGCACGACATCACCCGGTAAAACCGTAGCCCTGCCGATCCGTATCGGAGTATTGATGCCGCCCAACATCATTTGTTGAATATAGGAAGGATCATATCCTTTTACCCAGCCATTGAAGCCATCAATCTCATCAAGGCCTTCAATATCCCTGACGGAGCCATAAAATACGACGCCCCGGTGTGAATGGGCGTAAATCGCATTGCCCAGGTTATCTCCGATTAGAGTACCGTCTACAATTTTGCCATAACTGTCCGCTACATAAATATCTCCATTCTTTAAAACGTCAATGGGCCAGGAGTTGGTTGACCCGATCCTGCCTTCTGTTTTTCCTTTGTCTTTGATCAGCTTATCATAGTCGGGTCGGAGGGGCATGTATTGCGCAGTTACCGCTCTTCCGGTCATTACCGAGTCGGGACGGATCACCATCCAGTCGCCCTCAAATTGGTTCTGAAAACCCTTGTTACGCAGGTAACCCCAGGCTTCTTCAAGGGAAACATTTTTTAACCGCTCTAAAAGCTGGTCGGAAGTTTTCGGTCGTCCGTCGGGGAAACGCTCTCCTTTCCATTCAGGCGTTAAGACTTTGATCTGCTCCGCGGATAAGGTGACTTCCTGTGCCCGGGAATAAAAAGCAAGGCAGAGAAAGACTGCCAGAAGGGATGTTTTTGGGTTCATATGGCTGTGATTTATTGCGAATCGGTTTGCTAACCGAATCTACAATAAATCCGTTAGTATAAACCAATGGGTTTGCTAAAGAAAATATTACCCGATTTGAAGGATTTTAAATGATCAGGCGGGAACCAAACATTCAATTCTGTAAGAACATGCTTTTATTTTCTTATTTCGTACGAAAGTTCCACCATTCCGTTTTTGTAGGCCGTCACATTCTTTAGGTGTAATGCCTGTTCTTGTCCGATCTGGTCAAAAAACGGCGTTCCATCACCCAAAATTATGGGGAGAATTGTCTGTCTTATTTCATCCGCCAGGTGTAAACAAATGAAATCTTTTGCAAGCTGAGCGCCGCCCACCAGCCAAACATTCCTATAGTTTGGTTTTAGTCGTTCCTTCACCAGTCTATTCAGGTCCCCGGAATACATTTCAACGTTCTGCCTTTCTATCGGCAGATTTCTGTGGGTCAGAACAATGGTCGGCACTTCCCCATAGACCCACCCGTATGATTTTGAAAGTTCCAAAGCGTGTTCATATGTCCGGGAGCCCATGATATAGCAGTCTATGGTTTTAAGGAATTCCGCTGCATCTTCTCCAGTCACTCCATTCTCGTATTTGTCAGATGTCTCAAACCACGAAACACTATTGTCTTTTTTGGCAATATAGCCGTCAAGACTCGAAACCATATGTATTGTAATTTTAAATGGATTTGTTGCCATCAAGTGTACAAATTTTATTTTTTAACGGTAGTATTTTCGGTTAATGCTGTTCCCTCGTATCCTTCTTCAAATTCAGCGGTGACTGATATCAAATCTTTTTTGTCGGGTTTGAGTACATTAAAATGTAAATGTGGGATAGTTGTGTAACCTGTCATCCCGCTCAATCCTATGGGTTGTCCTTTTAAAACAGTGTCGCCTACTTTTACAAAAGATCCATTTTGGATTAAGTGAACATATTGAGTGAATAGCCCGCTTTTGGGGTGGTAAATGGTTATAAAGTTGCTGTAGTCTATCCAGTCTTTAGTTGTTCCTGCTAAATGATAATCTTTAATTACCCCAACCACATAGCCATCTGCAGCACTGCAAACCGTGTCGCTGATTTTTAAAGAAAAGTCAATCGCGTACCTGGAGTAGTCCGTATTGTGCGAGCGCGAACCGTTATAGCCCTGGATAATCTTGTATGATCTGTTTCGAGGAAATGGGAGGCTGAATTTTTCATTTATTATTTCTTTATTGAGGTCACCGATTGTGGAATTAAATTTTATGCTGGGTTCTTTTTGACCCTTTACATAGTACCTGATTATTGTATCGCTTTTTTCTTTCAATGTTAAAGTGCCGAATTTAGTCAAGATATCGGGTAAAGAGTTATCCGGGGAAGAAATGGTAATCCTCAAAGGACAATTCAGCGGGTTTTTCACTTCAAATTTCAGTGTATCATTATTATAAGAATATTTTGCCGAATAATCAAATTGATAATATTTTACTTTCGGTAGTTCATCAGCTTTTGAACAACCGATTACCCATAACATCCCTGTAATATAGAATATCGTTTTTCTCATGGTCTTATTGAGGCCATTTTTCTACCTTATTATTAACCGGTTTTATCGTTCTCAGATAACTGTAAATGTTTTTGATGTCGGCATCCATCATCTCTACTGTAATGTTTTGAATTTCGATTTTATGTTTGCCGGGATTTCCGGTTCTTCTACAATCTCTTCAATGACGACAGTCTTACGGCTCGGTCTCATATCGGGTTCAAATTATGATTAAGTATTCTCTTCGCTATAATTTGAAAAAAGGTCAATGGCTTCAAAAAGTTCAAACCCAATACCCTGTGCAAGTTGATTGAGTTAGGTCATACTATGTGTCAGAAATATAGAAATCCTTTTTTTAACCGGGTCTGCTGACCACCAGCCACCATATGCACCCGGCCAGCCAACCGAGCCGACTCAACCCGTACAGGGCATGGATCCATATTTGCTTTCTTTCAAAACTACGGCAAGCCCCAGACCAAAGCCATAATATTCTCTGAACATGGCTGTTCCCATTAATTTAGAATGTTACCTTTGATCATCCGTCAGTTGATTGGAACACATGAATCGAATCGTTTCCGGTTTTAAAATGGGAATACCATTTGAACTTCCGTTTTCGACAAAAAGTCTTGCAAAATGCAGATAGTCTCCAATGGTTGACCAAAGTCCCCCGCTGCCTGCTTCAAATTCTAAATCCCGCGGGCGTTCTTTGAAAGCCATTTTTGATGGAACGGTTTCAAGATTTACCAATTTACCTGATTCGTCATAACCCATATTTGAGGCACATCGGTTTCTTTTGTTATTGGGAACATCGAAAAATGTATCCGACATGGCTAATGGACTGAATATTTTTTCTTCCATTACTTTGCCCGGCGGTTTTCCTTCTATGGTTGAAATGAGAATCCCCAATAAATCAGTGGATTTGCCGTAATTGAACAGCTCACCCGGCTCACTTACTAAAGGCAAACCAGCCAGTCCATTGATCCATTGTTCAATGGTGAGTTCTGTATCGATATCTCCGCCTAAAACCTTTAGGTATTCCTCCCTGAGTTTTCCTTTCTGAAAATCACCATAAGTAAAACCTGCTCTGTGGGTTAGTAAATCAAGTATGGTAATGAGCCGGTTGGCGTCTTCGTATTCATAGTCCCCGGGCTGATTTTTCAGGACTTTCATACTCCTGAATTGAGGAAACCATTTAGTTATCGGATCGTCGGGATTCAATTTTTTCTCTTCGTATAACATCATGGCGATTACTGAAGTAATCGGTTTTGTCATGGAAGCAATTCTGAAAATGGTATCCATGGTCATTAATTCATGGGTCTCCAGATTCCTATATCCAAAAATTTCCTGAAACTTAACCTGACCGTCTTTCCAGATCATGCAGTTAACTCCTCCCAATTTTTTATTATCTATAAATTTTTCAAACATTTCTTGTTCAAAATTAAGTTATGCGGCTCTTTTTTGATCTAAGGCAGGGGTTGGTGTGGCGGCTCCGAAAAACAAGAATTTTGATTGAAAGGAGTTAAATGAAAAAACCGCCGGTCTTTGCAGATCAGCGGTTTATAATTTGCAGATATTAAGAATAATCTGACTTTGTACCGCGTACGGGAATCGAACCCGTGATTCATCCGTGAAAGGGATGCGTCTTAACCCCTTGACCAACGCGGCGTTAACCCTTTAGCCCCTGCGGCCAGGGCCGTTTAGGGCCTGCAAAGATATAGACTGCCCCGATAACTTCCCAAATGTTTTTGTTTCGTAACTTTGCATCCTAAAAATTAAACAATCAAAGCTATGAGCACAGTAAAAGTTGCGATCAATGGTTTCGGAAGGATCGGACGTTTGGTTTATCGCCAGATCTATAATATGGAGGGTATTGACATCGTTGCCATCAACGACCTCACCAGTCCTAAAGTTTTGGCGCATCTCCTCAAATACGACAGTGCCCAGGGCCGTTTTAATGAAGACGTCAAATCATCTGAAAATTCCATCTCTGTAAACGGTGAGGAAATAAAAATATATGCACAAAAGAGCCCTGCAGATATTCCATGGAAAGATCACGATGTGGATGTAGTATTGGAATGCACTGGTTTTTTCACAGATCGGGAGAAAGCTGAACTGCATCTCAAAGGCGGCGCCAAGCGCGTCGTGATTTCAGCACCTGCAACCGGTGAAATGAAAACCATCGTTTATAATGTGAACCACAATATTCTCGATGGCAAGGAAACAGTGATCAGCTGCGCTTCATGCACAACCAATTGCCTGGCACCGATGGCAGACACCCTGGATAAAACTTTCGGCATCGAGATGGGATTCATGACTACCGTGCATGCATATACGAACGATCAGA
>DATCAO010000088.1:0-5440 GCA_036512575.1 Puia sp. | reverse complement strand
CCGCAAAGAAGAAACCAGAAGATCCCCCGCATTATTTCCGTATGATGAAGGAGCTGACCATCTGGGGATATTTCACTTCTGAACCCGGAGCCACCCAGGCCCTGCGTTATATCGCAGTGCCCGGAAGGTATGAAGGTTGTATTCCCTACAAGAAAGGAGACAAGGCCTGGGCGACTTAGTCCCAGGGGTCATTTCAGATTTTCCAGTCGTTTCTGCAAAGATTCCAGCTGGCCGTTCGCCGTTTCGAATATGGAATGTTCGGTGGAACGATTCTCTGTATTTTTTTCCAGGTCTGCTTTATAATTCCGAATCTTTTTCTCGTAGTCCGTCTGACCATCCAGCAACTTATCCATTTTTTTATGGGCCTTGGCCAGTCCGGCTTCATCCCCGGTAGACATTTTGCTGATGTCGCGGGTCAGTTTTTCCTGATCTTTTTTATTTTGCTGCAGATCGCTGTCGTAACTGCGGATTTTCTTGGCAATGTCGCCGGAGTCATTCTTAAGATCCAGCATTTTCGATTTTATTTTATCAACCGATTTCTGCTGGGCGGCAATTTGTTGTTTCAGTGAATAACTGAGGATATTGTAACGCATACTGTCCAGGAAAGCAACTGCCATCCGGATGTAGGCACTGTCTTCTTCATTTGCAGGAATCAGGGTTTCTCCCTTCTTTACCGGAATCAGGCTGATGATGGTGACATCTTTTTCTGCGTGACTCTTCTGATTGATATTGAAATAAGCATCTACGGTAGATGCCGGTTCTTCCGTGAGCGGCACTGAGCGGTAAACGATAAAATCTTTATAATGGGCGTCTTTATATCCCTTCCTTGTCATATATGCTTTTACAGCATCCGTCACCACATCTTCTTCATAAGAAACCTGTATGGCGGCAGCCGGGTATTGATTTTTCTGAAAGCTATAGCTGCCTTTGTATGACTGGGCTTTTGCCACCGGGATAAGAATCAGGGCTAAAAAAAAGATCAGCAGAAAATTTCTCATGGTTGGGGTATTTGGGTAGTGCCTGTATGCACAGGATGATACAAACTTAATCAAGTTTTAAAATAAAAAGTCCCGGGAATCGATGGATCGACGCCCCGGGGCTTGGTCAGCCTGATGTGGCTGGTCAAAAGCGGGTCTTACCGTGGGGGTAAGAACGTTACTTGCAATTATCTTGTACTGCCATAGCCCACATATCCCTTGGTGGACTCACATCCATATCTCCCCGTGCTCCGGTAACTGGCGCAGGAGGTGAATACAGACGCAGCCATGGCGATGATAGCGATTAATAAGACTGACTTTCTCATTTTCCTGGGTATTTTGATGAATAATAAAAACCTGGTATCAGGTAGACCAGGTAAATCGTAGGGACGGATGTTTAAGCTGAAGGCGAAAAGCATAAGGCTTAAGGCCAAACAGGAAAAATTTTCGGAGGGACGATTAAATGCCTTAAGCGTTTAGCCTTTAGCCTTTAGCTTAAGAAGGAGTTGTTTCGAAGGATAAAACGGGAATAAAGCAAAATAAAACAATAATATCCGTATATGCAATAGGTATGCCCTTTTAGATATTTTTTGTGATTCCGTTTGGCTAAGATACTTTTAGCTACATCTTAACTCAATCCATTGCAAGTTCATTTTATAGCGGTCGGCGGCAGTGTTATGCATCAGCTGGCCATAGCGCTAGCCAGAAAAGGGTACAGGATAACCGGAAGCGACGACGAGATCTTTGAACCTGCCAGGGCAAACCTGGCAAAACAGGGTATTTTACCCGCGGAAACCGGCTGGAAACCGGAAAAAATACATGCAGGACTTGATGCTGTTATCCTGGGCATGCATGCTAAGGAAGACAACCCCGAATTGCTCAAAGCCAGGCAGCTTAATCTTAAAATTTATTCTTTTCCTGAATATATTTTCCAGGAAAGCCGGGACAAAATAAGGGTTGTGATCGGTGGCAGTCACGGTAAAACCACCACCACCTCGATGATCATGCATGTTTTAAAAGGCGCCGGTAAAGATTTTGACTATATGGTCGGTGCGCGGTTGCCGGGATTTGAATATTCGGTTTCCATTACCAATGCTCCCGTTATCATCTGCGAAGGGGATGAATACCCGGCCAGCGTGCTGGAAAAACGCCCCAAATTCCATTTTCTTTTTCCCCATATAGCAGTGCTTACAGGTATCGCCTGGGATCATATCAATGTATTTCCCAGTTTTGATTTTTACCTGGAGCAGTTCAGGATATTCATTCGCATGATTGAATCCCGGGGTCTGTTGATCTATAATGAAGAAGACCATTTGCTGAAGGAGCTGGTCTCCAGGGAAGCTTCGGCTGATATTCGTCTTTCGGGATACGGAATACCCCCTCATGAAGTTAAAGAAGGACTAACCAGCATAGTATTGGAAAATAACCGGAAAAGCCTGTCGGTATTTGGAAACCACAACCTGATGAATATTCAGGCAGCCTGGCTGGTATGCCGCGAACTGGGTGTTTCCGCCGATACTTTCCTGAACCAGATCGCTCTTTTTACAGGTGCGTCAAAAAGACTGGAGCTGGTGGCTTCCAACGGACAGATCCGCGTTTACAGGGACTTTGCCCATGCGCCTTCCAAAGTGAAGGCGACCATGGAAGCTGTGAAAGAACAGTTTCCGGATCACCAGCTGATCGCGGTGCTCGAATTACATACCTACAGCAGCCTGAATGCTGAATTTATGAAGGAATACAAAGGGGTAATGGACCCGGCCGACAAAGCTGTTGTTTTTTATTCTGCCCATGCCCTTGAACTGAAACGGATGCCACCCCTTGATCCGGATCATGTTCAATCCGGCTTCGCAACAAAGGGACTGATTGTGATCAATTCGGCATACGAATTGTCGCTATGGCTGAGGTCGCAAACTTATGTGAAGACGAATGTGCTGCTCATGAGTTCCGGTAATTACGATGGATTGGATATTACTACCTTTGCAAACGAAATTATTGCATAACCCATACAGATTCATGTTACAATTAACCAAACCTTTAGCCGTAATCGACCTGGAAACTACCGGAATCAACCTCGCGACAGACCGCATCGTAGAAATTGCCATTGTGAAGATCATGCCAGACGGGACCAGGAGTGTCAAGCACAAACTGATCAATCCTGAAATGCCGATACCCAAACAGGCTTCAGATATTCACGGAATTACGGACGATAAAATAAAGGATGCGCAAACGTTCCGCCAGGCAGCCAACGAACTTAAACAATTCCTGGACCAGTGCGACCTGGCCGGTTATAATTCCAACCGGTTTGATATTCCACTGCTCATTGAGGAATTTCTGCGCGTGAGCATAGAGCTCGACATGAAGGGTAAAAAGCTGATTGATGTTCAGCGGGTTTTTCATCTAATGGAACAACGCACATTAACTGCGGCTTATCGTTTTTACTGCGATAAAGCACACGATGGTGCCCATGGGGCGCAGGCTGATGCAGAAGCAACCCTGGAGATCCTGCTTGCCCAGATTGAGCGTTATCCCCAGTTGGGTGCAGATCCGGAAAGCATCGTTAAATTTACCGGCGACGACCAGATCGTCGATTTTGCTCGTCGGTTTTCCATGGAAAATGGGGTTGAAATCTTTAACTTCGGTAAGCATAAAGGAAGGCCTGTTGCAGACGTCCTGAAATCCGAGCCCCAGTATTATGACTGGATGATGAAGGGCGATTTCCCGATGCATACCAAACAAAAACTGACAGAGATTTTCAACCGCACGATGCTGAAAAAAGATAAAACGATTAGTTAAGCTGGAAAAGATTGTTATCATACCTACTTACAACGAGAAGGAAAATGTGGCAGACATTTTAGAAGCCGTATTTTCCCTTCAGCAAGATTTTCACGTGCTCATTATTGACGACAGTTCCCCGGATGGTACGGCGGAAATCGTTCGACAGATGCAGAAAAGATACCCGAATGAACTTTTCCTGGAAGAAAGAAAGGGCAAACTGGGACTTGGTACTGCATATATTCATGGATTTAAATGGGCAGTGGAAAAGGGATATGCATATATTTTTGAAATGGATGCCGATTTTTCCCATAATCCCAAAGACCTGATTCGATTATACCAGGCTTGTGCATCTTACGGCGCCGACCTGGCTGTGGGCAGCCGCTATACCAGGGGGGGTGGTTTTATAAACTGGCCAAAAGAAAGGATTTATTTATCAAAAGGCGCGTCCATTTATACCCGGCTGATTACCTGGATGCCGGTAAATGATCCCACCGCCGGATTTGTTTGTTATAAAAAAGAAGTGCTGGAGACGATCAACCTGGACGAGATCCGATTCACCGGGTATGCATTTCAGATCGAGATGAAATTTGCAGCCTGGAAGCTGGGCTTCAAAATAAAGGAAGTGCCGATTATTTTTGAAGACCGCAAACTCGGCGTTTCCAAAATGAATAAGGGCATTGTAAAAGAAGGCATCCTGGGTGTGCTCAAACTCCGCTGGAATGCCATGTTCAAGAATTATCGCCGTAGGGTTTTGAAAACAACCGATACATCCGTCGTAAATCATTTCTCTCAGAATATGGTGGTAGAAGGAAAATAATCTTTCTTTGCGCTCCCATGAAGAAGGCATTTTTCCAGTTGCATACGGCTGTATTCCTCGCTGGTTTTACCGGGGTGCTGGGCAGGCTGATCACCCTCAATGAAGTGGTATTGGTCTGGTACCGTTTGATGATTACCTGCGGAGTGCTTTGGATTTTGTTGCTTTTCCGAAAAAGAAAACCGCCGGCTTCCCGCAAACTTTTTTTACAGGCTTCCAGTGTGGGATTCATCCTGGCCCTGCATTGGGTGAGTTTTTATGCAGGCATAAAAATAGCCAACGTATCTACGGCGCTTGTCTGCCTTTCAGCCATGGGATTCTTTACAGCCATCCTGGAACCCATCATGATGCACAAACCTTTTGACATCCGGGAAATATTACTGGGTCTGCTGGCTATCGCCGGCATCAGCATCGTTTTTCATTTTGATCCCCGGTATAAGCTGGGTATTATCGTGTCCCTTTTTTCTGCGTTGCTGGCCAGCATTTTCCCCGTGCTGAACCGCCAGATTTTGCAAAAAATGGATGCAGAAACTGCAACACGTTACCAACTGAGTGGCGGGTTTTTGTTTATCACTTTGCTGATGCCCGTTTACCTGTTTTTTTTCCCGGTCAACCGGCTCCTGCCTTCGCTGAGCGACTTTGGCTGGTTACTGGTATTGGCTATTTTATGTACTGTACTAGCCTACGATCTTTTCATGAAAGCGCTACAGAAAATCCCTGCATTCACAGTTAATTTATCTTATAACCTGGAGCCCATTTACGGAGTGGCCATGGCTTTTCTGATCTATCGGGAGGACAGGGAACTGAGTCCCGGATTTTATTACGGGTTCTGCCTGATCATCGCGGCTGTGGTTTTACAAACTATGCGCCTGAG
>DATCAO010000087.1:0-6355 GCA_036512575.1 Puia sp. | reverse complement strand
GGAAAAGATCCAAACGACAAAACAGATTTCGACCGCTATTCAGCTGATGATGACTTTCTGAAAACAACGGGATTGCAACTGGTGCAGGGCCGAGATCTGGATCTGGATAAATATATAACGGATTCAACAGCCATGATCATTAATGAATCAGCACTCAGGGTCATGAAGTTTAAACAACCCATTGGTCAGGTTATTAAAGATGGCGATCAGCCATTCCATGTGATTGGTGTGATCAGGGATTTTATTCTGCGTTCGCCCTATGAACCGACACACCCCATGATTATTGAAGGCGGAAAGGGATGGTTTAATGTAGTGCATATCAAACTGAGTAATCTGCAGCCTACAGCGAAAAGTTTAAAACAGGCGGAATCTATTTTCAGAAAATATAATCCGCAATTTCCTTTCGAATATCATTTTGTGGATGAGGACTATGCCAGAAAATTCAGGGATGAAAAAAGAACTGCGACTCTGGCTGCGTTTTTCTCTGGTCTTACCATATTTATTTCCTGTCTGGGTTTATTTGGTCTCGCTACCTATATGGCGGAGACAAGAATTAAAGAAATCGGAGTTCGAAAAGTACTTGGGGCGTCGGTAACAGGCATTACCCTATTGATTTCAAAAGATTTCCTGCGGCTGGTGGGCATCGCCTTCCTCATCGCCGCACCAATTGCAGCGTGGTCCATGAACAGCTGGTTGAAAAACTACCCATACCGGGTAAGTTTGCACTGGTGGGTATTTGCTCTGGCCGGTGCCCTTTCTTTTATCGTCGCCCTGGTGACGATCAGTTATCAGGCGATAAGGGCTGCTATTTCGAATCCGGTAAAAAGCTTAAGATCTGAGTGATGGTGGGCCGGTTATCGTTGATCGTGAATCGTTTATCGGTAAATCATCTTTTACTCGCCTGCTTTTAATCCTGGTTGGAAAAGTTAGAGAAAGCCTAGATTTCTGTATCATTTTGTCTTTCAATTCATTTGGCACGGTTTTTTGCTGTATGATTGAAAATAACTTCAGAATGCAAACGGTTCGCGAGCAGACCGGGTTGGGATTAGCCACTCCCGGATTCAAACCCACCCCAACCCATCCAGGAATTTCAGAAACTCATGTGAATAGATTGAAAATCAGGGAATTTAGATCCTGGTCAGTCTGTTTTGCTGTCATTACCCTGCTCACCGGGCTTTTGAAGTTTTTGAAGGTAGGCGTTACCATGGAATCCGTCACTTCCACGCTGTTCTATACATCCCTGATGGCGCTGGCTTATTTTATCTTCCGGATCATTTCCCTTTCGAGAAATCCTGCACAGGTTAATAACAACAGTTACCACGAATTGAATTGAGTATCCTGAAAACCGGGACCGGTTATTTGTTTGTCCATGCATAAAGTACCCGCCTGGTATTTTTGTATGTCTGGTGATTGTACAGGTAACTGTCGGGACCCTGGATGATTTTCATATTGCCATGATCGTATACAGCTAACCGGTAGTTCACCTGTACTGTATTCCCATTTACGATAAAACTCAGCGACAGGAAATTGGAAAAAGAGGATGACGATCCCGGAGGAAGATAACAATCCTGTCCCAGGACCAGCGTGGCCACTTTATCGTCCGGAAAATATTTTTTGATCAGATATTTTTGTGAGTCGGATCCCTGTTTCCCCAAACCCAATGCAGTGGTCAGTACGCATTCCTGCTCCAGGCAATCGGTTCCGCCCATGGCACTGTACAATGCAGCCATCGCCTTAATTTGTATGGGAAGCGCGGCTGCCAGGGTCCTGTTTACCTTTCCGGATTTTTTGGGAATGAGGTCATATGTTTTTTGTGCCTGCGTGCAGGTCAGAAAAATCAGTACGGTCAGGTGTAACAGAAAACATTTTTTCTTATTCATCGGCTTATTTGTTCAAAGTCCAACACCGGGCATGATTGGCATCCATGAAAATATAGTAAAATTGCATGCCATGAAAAATATCAGCATACGGCCGGTTCGTGCTGAAGATAACCAGTCGATAGCAGCGATTATCAGGAAGATACTCACCGAATTCGGAGCGAATAAACCAGGCACGGTTTTTTTTGATCCCACAACGGATCACCTGTTCGAGTTGTTTTCAATTCCGGGATCAGCTTATTTTATCGCTGAGTCTGATGAGAAAATCGTCGGAGGCTCCGGCCTGTATCCGACTCCGGGATTGCCGCCGGGCTGTTGTGAACTGGTAAAACTATACCTGTTGCCGGAACTGAGGGGACAGGGACTAGGACTTTCACTTATGGAGAAATGTTTTCAGCAGGCAGTATCATTTGGATTCAGACAAATGTACCTGGAGACCATGCCCGAACTTCGTATCGCCCTGGGATTATATGAGAAAGCGGGATTCAGATATCTCCCCGGGCCGCTCGGAAGATCAGGACATTTTGGATGTGATTTGTGGATGATCAAGGATCTGTAAAGATGTCAGGCGATTGGGGATAAAAAGAACGATCCAAAGCGTCTTCTTTGGCAGGGTTTTTCTATTTTAGATGTATAACAATTCCTGAATTAATGCGTTATCTCCAAGATATGAAAAACCAAATACACAAGTCCCTGATGCAGGTATTCAGAGACCTGCATATTAAAATACTCCAGTCCAATAACTTACAGGAAATTGGCGATGGTTTGCAGGAGATCCTGGATACGGTTAGCGAGGTTCCCCCGGCATATATTGAAAAAATCAGGAAAAAATATTGGAAGGATTTGAGCATGGCTCATATCATCGAGGTGCTGAAATCGGATATCCAGGACATGCTTGATGGTACCTTGAGCAGGGCGGAAATAGCCAAACATAAAGCGACATTGGATATCGCCTGGCTGAAGAAACTTTTTACCGATCCGATCGCTCAATAGAATAAGACTCCTTCTGTTTTCCTTCCTGAATCATTCACAGTATATTCGAAATCTGTTCGTGGTTTGTTCGAAATATGGCGAACGCATAGCGAACACATAGCGAACACATAGCGAACACATAGCGAACAAATACAGTATAAATCAGGAAGAAACCAGGTACATAAAACCAAAAAATGCAGACTGACTGAAATAGACTGATTTTCAGGCAAATACATTTTATTTTCAACTTATTAGCCTAAATAACTCCGAAAATTCATATTTCCATTTTGATCCTCGTGCTTAACCGGACCATGAACAAACCCATCAGTGCGATGATGGCAAAGGAAACGCGAAGGCTGGAAGCCTGCGCAACATATCCGATCATGGGAGGAACCAATAGAAATCCCAGATAGCCCAGCGAAGAGACCGAAGCCAGGGCCGCGCCGGGATTGGACATGGGGATTTTTCCGGCCAGGCTGAATACAAAAGGTACTACACAGGAAACACCAAAACCTGTCAGCAGGTATCCAAACAGCGTGAGCGGAATATAGGAGGACAATACTGTGACCCCGAAACCTGCCGTGATCAATATCCCACTTGCCGCCAACACGCGTTGAATTCCGTAGCGATCTGCCATTCGGTCTCCAAGCATTCTGCCGGTAGTCATGGCCACCATATACATTACGAAGGCAATAGTTGCGACCGCTTTTGTACCGTGCAGTACCTGACGAACATAAACACCACTCCAGTCGTACATCGTATTCTCGCAGGCCATCGATGTAAAACAGATCAATGAAAAAACCAGCATGCCTTTCGGCGGAAGCCTGAATATGGATCTTTTGTGTTTGTGATCAGGTTGCTGGTCGAGGCAGTCTTTATAATAGAACAGGGTTAAGGTTGACAGGAAAAGGCTTACACCCAGCAGGTGCCAGGCAGGAATCACGTTCAGGGTAACCATCAGGTAACCGAATGCCGCACCTGCAAAACCGGCCATACTCCAAACGGCATGGAAGGAACTGATGATGGACCGGCTGTACAAAGCCTGCACACCAATCGCCTGTGCATTGATGGAAAGATTCATAAGGTTTCTGGATGAACCAAATAAAAATAATACAATACCCAACACCCAGGTATAACCGCTGAAACCGATAAATGCAAGAACGAGATTGTACATAATAGTACCAATGAGCATGATGGTCCGGCTTTTATAATGATCCAGCAGTTTTCCGGTTAAAGGCATCGTCAGGATCAGACCCACCGGCATCATAAACAGGAGGGTGCCAAAATGTGCATCGTTTAGCTTAAGCGATTCTTTGATACCGGGAATTCTTGAAGTCCAGCTGGAATATCCAAAACCTGAGATAAAAAAATAAACGGCGTTCGCCCGGCGAATCCGTTGCAGGGAGCGTTCTTCCATTCATTTCAAAGTTAAAGCAAAAGTTGTAAAGCTTATGGCGTCAGGCAAAAGGCAAAAGGCGCAAGGCAAAAGTCGTAAAGCCTAAGGCTTAAGGCAAAGACTGAGGTTAGAAATTTATTGGCGGTTGTCAGCAAGAGGTGGATCAACTATTTGAAAAGCGCTACACCCGCGAAGGTTGCAAGAAGGCCAAGAACCAGCGACCCAATCGCATAAACCCCGAATGAAAAATAGGAACCGGATTTCAACAGGTAAAAACCATCATAGGAAAAAGTGGAGAACGTTGTGTACCCTCCGCAAATGCCGGTGATCAGAAATAAACGCCACTCCTGATTGAACCAGGAATACCTTGATGCGAACGCATAGAATACGCCAATGAGAAAACAGCCGGTACAGTTTACCACAAAAGTACCCAGGGGAAAAACGACGGGAACATTCCGCCCGACAAATAACGAAATGCTATACCGAAGTATGCTGCCCAGGCCCCCGCCGATACCTACAAAAAGAAGAGCTTTCATTTTATAATTTGAAAGTTTTTATTCCGCCTTCGTAAACACATAAGGATCATATTCAACAAACGGATTTTGAGGGGTCGTTAGTGATTTGACTTTATCTCCCGCTACATCAAATTTCACACTAAAGATTCCATAAAGGATATTATTGTACCTGAGCAGCCATTCCCCATTATCCATGTAATCCAGTGTGGCTGAAAGGTCCGGTTTGGTTTCGTAATGAATTTCCAACCGGTTTCCTGCAGAACTGATATGAATTTTTCCATACAGTGTATTCGTATATACACCCGCATAAGCCGATATGGGAACTTCTGTTTTGTTGTTTTTCACCCGCGTTGTCCAGCCATTGATCTCTTTCATGTCTGTGGTGGATTGTTGAAGGAAAGCAGGCAGGTCCTGCCCACTGCGGTTTACAAATTTCACACCGAGATACGCATCCAGGATCTGGTAACGAAGATCCTCATAAAATTCCTGGTTATCGTTATTGGTCAGTATCGCAATGCCCAGTTTTTCTTCAGGCACAAAACAAACATTGCTCACCATTCCTCCTGCGCCACCTGTATGCCAGTAGATCTGACGGCCTGCATAGTCTGATATAAACAATCCCAATCCGTAACCCATAAAATGGATGGGATACTTTTTCAGTTTAGTACTCAAGATCCATGTATTGGCGATACGGGTTTTCTGAACCGTTTCCCAGGAAATAATTTGCTTTCCCTGATAACGGCCACTGTCCAGCTGCATCAGCAGCCAATGTGAAAGGTCATGCACATTACTCACAATACTGGCTGCCGGTGCCAGGTTATTCCAGTTGTCGTAAGGCACGCGGTTTAAATGATCGGAATAAGAAGTGGTGTAGGGAACCGCCACATCAGGCTGATCACTTATGCCGGTCGAAAGGATCCGCGTCTGATCCATAGCCAGTGGTGTGAGAAAATTGTCTTGCAGGAATTGTTCCCAGGTGTTACCGGTAACTGCCTGAATGACTTGTCCCGCAGTTAAGAAACAACTATTACAATAACCGAATTCCTGGCGGAAATGATAGGGTGGTTTCAGGTAACGCATACGCCGCATGATTTCTTCGCGACCGAGTGCTGTATTCCAGAAAGTAAAATCTCCTTCAAATGTTTTTGTTCCGATATGGTGCGAAAGCATATCGCGGATGCTCACCAGTTCGGTGGAAGTCGAATCGTATAACCGGTATGATGGGAAATATTTGGTGATGGGATCATCCAGTGATATTTTCTTTTGCGTTTCCAAAAGGGCCAGGGAACTGGCGGTAAAAAGTTTGGTATTACTCGCAATCATGAACAGGGTATTTTCATCCACCGGTTTCCTGGTTTCGATGTCGCGCACGCCATACCCTTTCATCCAAATCACTTTTCCATCTTTTACAATAACTACCGACAGCCCCGGAAGGTTCCAGTCTTTCAATCCCTTTTGAATATAATGATCCAGGCTGTCGACTATAAATGCAGGTTCTGTTGACTGCTGCGCCCGCAGAAAGTAAAAAAGGAGGATTGACATGAGGAAAGAACAAAAATATTTCATAGTAAAAATATAAACCGGTTTGGATTTTC
>DATCAO010000086.1:0-11627 GCA_036512575.1 Puia sp. | reverse complement strand
GGGGCCTGCCACACGCACCAATTCCTGAATATGATTTTCCAGGGGCATGTCGTAGTTGGTTGTAAATACCAGCCTCGGCGCCACTTCCTGTCCGTGCACGTCAATCGATTTACCCAAAGCGATAAACCGGGCAAAATGAATACTCGTAATTTGTTTAAAGGGTACAATCCCGTTTGTCTCCACATCGTTATCAACGATCTGTTGTAAGAGATCGGTCAGCTCCGGCTGTTTGCCTTCGCTGATATACAGAACCATCGAATAAGCCCCGTGTTGCATCATACGATTATAGGTGGATTTGGAATTGAGGTTTAATATAAATGTCGAATAGGGAACCGGAAAAATATTTACCGAATGCCATCATCACCCGCAGCTCCTCCAGTTTGGATCCCGCATTGAGTACTTTCATCGTGGTCATCTGTTTGGTAAAATCAGCCATCTCAATATTCAGGATTCCCTTCGCCAATATGGGCGAAGATTCGTCCCCGCCTTCGTGGATGGTGATGAAGAGCGTACTGGTGTCTTTCCAAAGATCGAAACCCTTATCGTCACGCACCAGTTTATACCCGTAGAAAAAATAATTCTTTCCCTCTTCCGAATGAATATTCATGGTGTATTTCATCAGCTTCGTCGGAACTTCCGTGTCAGCATTCACAAACAAATTGAAAATACCATCAGACACGGTCATGGGTTTTGATGAAAGGGCAGGTGCCTGCACGATCCCCGTCAGTGCGGCCTGGTGGTCTTTTCCATGAACCACTGAAACCACATCATCCGAGATCACCGTGAGCGTAAAGGCAAAAGCGCAGTTCGCCTCTTTCCCCTTTGCAGCTCCTTTCTCGAAATCCGTTTTCTCATCGGAAGAAAAAAATCCTTTCATCGTTTCGGTAAACTGAATGCCCGGTTTTAAAGCTGCTGCAGCAATTGCAAAATCTTTATAATCATAGTTGATGCTGAGACCATAATCTTTTGCGATCAGCTCACAAGATCTTTCGGCAAGGGCCGAGATAGTAATTAAAGGATTCACGCCCAGGGGCAAAGGAATCATGGATCCATCGCAAACATAGAGCCCATTATGAATTCCGGTTCCATCGGCTGAATTAAATACCTGGCCCTTGTGATTAACGACCCCCTTCGTTGCGTCATCGCCCATCACACATCCGCCCAGCGGATGAACCGTCATCAGTCCGTAGTTCATGACTTTTGTCCAGGCAGGGTTGACTACATATTCACCGCCGATCGCTGCCGTTGCCGAACGCAGGTTGGCATCTACTTTTTGGAAGATGGCTTCCTTGCCGACACCCGGCCAGGAGATAATGAGTTTATCATTCACCAGTTCCATAATGCCTTTGCCATCATCATGCGTCATGACGAGAAAGGCCTGTGTATTATTCATCGCTCCATGATAAGCGCCCCGAACCAAACTTTCCGCTTCACGTATTTTCCGGTGCATTTTTTCATTTAGGTCTTCGCCCGGCTCGTGACCAAATAATTTCGAAATCGCAGCCATCGAGCCTGTAATTGTACCTGCCAGCGGTCCAGGAACATTTCCGTCTTCGATCACCATGCCATTTTCCAGCACGGGTTGCTCTCTTAAATCGATGACAGAAGTAATACAGGGACCAACAGGTTGAATCTCCCCTGGTTTGTGGTGACCGAAGCCAACGGTATTCACCTGCACATCGGCGTTATACGCAAAGCCCAGCACATCCCCGTTACCTGTGAAATGTTTTCCCAACATATTGGACGCGCCGAGTCCCCGCTCCTGAGAACGCAGCAGGATCTCCGTGCTGCCCAAACAACCGGCACCCAGGACTACGATATCTGCTGTAACGAACAGATCGGGTGCATTGAATTTCTCACTCTCTGCGGCTTCAATCAGATAGTGAACCACCCATTTGTCATTGGCCCTGCTCAGGTATTGGACAGCAATTCCGGTAAACATTTCTGCGCCATGATTTTTCGCATCGGGCAGGTAATTCATCAGTGTGGTGTTCTTTGCCCCGTAGTTACATCCCGTCATGCAATCTCCGCAGAGTTCACATTTATACTGATCCACACCGGCATTGTTTTTTCCGTCTTTAAAAGTGACATTGATGTCGAGATAAGAAAATGGTTTCTTCATGCCCGCTGCCGATAGTTTCATCGCTTCCGATTTCGCGAGTTTGGGATAACCCATTTGCCCTTCAGGATATTTGGAAGGCTGCAGCATATGCCTGGCCCTTTCCACATTCCTCCAGTAGGAATCCGGGTCCTTCTTAATTTCAGCGGGCCATTGGTCGCTTTCCAGAACCCGGGCTTCCGGCACCAGGGATACGTTGGCATTAACCAGGGAAGTGCCCCCCAGTCCGCATCCTTTGTACACGCTGATGTCTTTGTTCAAATGAAAATCATACAAACCGGTTTTGGGACCGATGTGTTTATCGGGCGTGTTAAACTGCATTTCCTTTACTGCCTGGTCTGTCGTGCTGGGATATTCCCCCGGCAGAAATTCCTTTCCTTTTTCCAAAAGACAAACTTTTTTCCCCGCCCGCGAAAGACGCGATGCGGCGATTGCGGCCCCGTATCCTGACCCGATCACCACAACATCATACTGCGTTTCCATGGATACTACCGGAGATGATAATCTTTGGAAATTCATAAACTACATTTTAATAATTGAAGTAAGCGATTTTTACTCTTGCTATAAGTCCAGCAACCCCGTCCAGTTTTCGAAATGATGTCCTCTCCTCTCGTTATCCTTGTAAAAAGCAGCCATGGTCATCGTCTTATAACTGATAAAACTATGATCATTAATCCCGGTCTTATGGAGCGTCCTCCATGTGCCTGTATTAATATAAATCTGCCCGGTCGTTATCCCATCCCTGACAAAAGAGGACATCGGAACCAGTTCAGGATAATGGGTATGACCCATGACATAAAAAGATTTGTCCTTGCCCTGATTATGTGAAGTGAGGCCTGTCGCATATTCCCGATAGGATTCAAAACCGTCTTTATCCAAACTCAAAAATTGAATCAAAGACGCGAGATCCCCTATTCCCAAATGGGTTTTGAATAAAAGTTCTGCGACTTCAATTTTGATTACAGTAAAATGATTTTTGGAAACCAACGGATTTTTGATAAAATCGTTGATGAGCTTGTGAAGTGCCTCCCTGATCGAATCATTGACCAACGAAACATCCAATTCATATTTATTGATCACATGAGCGATCCAATGGGGTGCGAGACTATAGGGTCTCAGGTTGTCAATCTCCCGAAGCTCGTTCACAAAGGTTTTGATATGGGTTACTTTGCCCATCTTCTCAGGTGGAAATTTTTTTAACTGATCTTCTATTTGTTTGGGTATCTCATTGAGCAATTTCAGTACTACCACATCTCCAACGGAAGAGAAATCCCTTCCTGCGGGCTGATAGTTGGTGTTGTCAAATAAATCTCCGTGCAGGGCATATACATTATGCTCCGTTTGTATTCTTTGCAGCTCTTTATTTTCATCCGGAAAATACGGAAATGGTTTATTTCTTTCGTTCGCAAGTCCGAGTGAGTCTATGATCCGGTTTCGAATGGCATTCATACGCGGATCGTTTATATATAAAAACCAATCATGGTTGCCAACCATATAATATATATTCACCTTTACCGTAGCCCTCTTCTCGCTGGCTATTGATCCAAAATTCTCCTCCAATTTTTTCGTGTCGGACAACACCTCCATGGAAAGGGGTATGGTAATGCCCTGATCTGTCATGCTTTTCAAAATGGAAAACGAAATTTTATTTTCATTCAACACGTCCTCAACAATGCTGCTAATCGTTTCGAAAAATGAGTCACCCCTGTTTTCGGTCCAGGGCATGTCCGCTTCATCGAGATCGTTCCACTTTTCAGACCGGATCATATCCATTATATCACCCAATAACAAAATATTCATTTCCTCCAGGGGTTGGTAATCCGTGGATTGGTCAACCAGGTCGTCAGCAGGTGTGCGCCAGGACGCATCATATGCCATATCGCTGAGGCGACTGCGAAAAATCCGAAACGCTTTTTCATTGATGACTTCGCCTGATGTCCCATCCGTAAGATGCAGATCGCTGATGATAACCAACATGACTGATGCTTTTCTTAGAGTTTAAGCTCAAACAGAGGAGTAACCAAATCGTTAACCAGGGGCGGGGGAAACGCAGAATAACGAGCTTATGAATTTAAACCATTTACTGCCAATTCAGAAAAACATTTCCTGTCGGGTATCATTTACTCAGTAAACAGATTTTATGTAAGGGTTTATACTTAGTGCAAATACGATCGATCTAACTTAGCCAGGGGGTTATCAAAAGACTGACCAAAAAGGCAATCTGGCAGGGAGTTATACCATTTCATTAATTTAGACTGCTATTCTCGCCAGCGGATTGGCCATATGTTTTATCAGGAACCCCCTTCAACCCAAAATATCCCTTATGCGACTGACAACGAAAATGAACCTAAATTTTAATCCGAATGTCCTCTTACTCATCACTGTTTTGTGTCTTTTATCTTTCATACATCACGAACAATTAAGGGCCAAAAACAAACCTGGTTTCCAACAGGCAGCCGCGCATTTTCATCATGTCCATCTGAATTCAGCCCACCCGGAACGAACGATTGCTTTCTATGAACATTATTTTGGCGCCAACCGGATAAATTACAGAAATAAGTCAAAAGCGCTTTTCACAGAAAAATCATTCATACTAATAGATAGTGTAAAAAACGCCCCTCTATCAAATTTGGGTTCCAGTTTGTGGCATATTGGCTGGTCTGGTGTCGACGGCGCATCAGAATTTCAATGGCGCGTACAGGACGGTATTGCAGTACAAACTCCGTTAACTCCTTTAATAGCGAATTCATCTCTCCCCCATGACACCTCTTATTATATGTATTTCCGGGGACCTGATCGTGAGCTGATCGAAGTGTATACCGGCAACCGCAATCATCGCTTTGAACATGTTCATATGTTATCCTCCAATATCGAAACTACTACAGCGTGGTTTAAGAATAATCTGGGTTTAACTCCCCTCTTCTCAAAGGCGATCCCGTTTTATGGAGTACAAATGAATATTTTTAAGGTCGACAACGTCAACCTCATCCTGTTTGCCAGGCAAAATCCTCCTGTCGAAACCGCATTTCTAACCGATGAGATATGGCCAAAGGCAGGACTCAGAGTTACCGATGGTTCGGCCATTGACCATATTGCATTTTCCTATGAAACCATTGAACCGGTTATGGAGCAAATGAAATCCTCGGGCTTGCCCATCGTTCGGAATATTACTACGGCTGCCGCGTTTGGCCTCACCAGCTTTTTCGTGCGCGGGCCGGATGGCCTGCTGGTTGAAATCGTCAAAGAAAAACCAGTTCCCGAAGGAATCTGGGAAAAATAAAATGGCACTAATAATTCACCCGTAATAAAAAACCTATGGCTTTTTCTAAAAAACTAATTGCATTTTTTGTCTTATTACCCGCTCTGGTAACCACCTGTCTTGGACAACAATCGCTTTCACCCGCAATCGAAAGACAGTTTAATAAAATTGAAAGCGATATATTGACCAGCGCCGAAGCGATGCCCGCAGACAAATATGATTTCACACCGGAAAGCCTGAATATTAAGAACAGCGATTTTAAGGGAGTCAGGACATTTGGCGGACAGATCAAACATCTCGCAACCGATAACATTTTTATCTGGAGTGCCATTACCGGCGACTCAGTACGCGCGGACATCGAAGGAGTAAACGGTCCTACGTCCATTAAAAACAAAAAAGAGACTATCGAATACCTGAAAAGCTCATTCGCAATAGGACGTAAAGCCATTTCCACTTTGACCAATCAAAATGCCATGGACATGATTCAATTCAGGTGGAGGAAATTATCCAGGCTTGACCTTGCCTTTTATGCGCTGACACACGCTAACGAACATTATGGGCAAATGGTCATATACCTCAGAATGTGTGGGATTATTCCACCGCCAACAGTTAGTGAGAAATAAAATTGGTTTTGTCTGTTACAAAAAGTCGGATTCACGGTTTGTATAAATGAAGATCAGACGCACCCAGGTAATTTGACTTTTGACCGAACAGCATGCCATTCATGATCGATCTGTGTCATCAACAGTGCATTGTCGAATTGCACAGATCCTTTTGGAAAAATAGCCTCATTCTCAAAAAAACTGGATCGTACTTTAGAAACGACCAGCGGCTCAACCTTCCAGTTCGTTGTTCTTAGCTCAAGACCCTCGAATTTATTTCCGCTCGGAGAATATCCTACGGCGCCTCCTTTGAAAAATGCCGATACGGTTTCCAGATTTCCAAAGATGGAATCGGAATCATAATTGCTGGTCTTATCGGCACAAATTTCAACCGTCGTACCATCTGAACTCTCGAAAGCAACTTCATAATGCCCGTTTCCTTCCTTTACTCTAAAGTCAGCGTGAAAGTGCCTGCCAGGAAATATCTTACCTCCTACAAAACTGTTTATCTTCGATGAAGTATCGCGGCGCGGAATAAAAACACCTTCCTTGATCTCTCCCCCCTCGTCCCATTCTACGGCTATACGATGAGCGCCGTTTTCAGAAGAAAGGCTAACCAAATCAGGCAATCCTTTCGGCCTGATCTTTTTTAATCTGATCAGGCATATCCCCACGACCGCCTTTCCTTTGTAGACTTTGGGTGTAAAAGGAGCAGGTATAAAGCGCGATACGATTTCCGAATCAACGGTAAAGTTGATTAGAATCCGTCTGTCGATTATACCTTTTATGGCTGGAATATTCATAACAATTATTCTCGCTTACCCCCAAAAGTTAAAGTATACTTACCAAAACTTCCACCAGGGCCTGCTTACTTTTTGTTTGGGTGGCTCCCTGACATAGACTTCTTCAATATAGGTATTTGCCGGCGAGTCTCCCTTATCCTGGTTCAGGTATTTGATTGCGGATAGAACGTATGCATAAAATTCAGCCTCGGCTCCCTTTTGAATTCTCTTGATCACCCTTTGACCTGGCTGAAATACCCATCCATTCGCTCCGGCCACCTTAAAATTAATATACCAGTTTTCATCTTCATCATCGATATCGATGCTTGCTCCATCACTAGCTCTCATAACGACCTCAGCCAAGTAACCCGCAACACCGGTTAAAATGGTGCCCTGATATTTTGCAAAGCCGGAATCCGCATTTTTCAGCTGACCGCTCTCAAATTGGTCATCCATTAATCTGTCCAGGTATTTTGTGCTTCCCACAGAATAATCCAAAATGCTTTTATCAGGAAATCCCTCCATGAAGTACCTGATGGCATCCTGTAATTCCTGATACTTTGGTGAGTTCATACTACTGTTTTCGAAATTCAGATAATCCCGATAAAAATAATTACCAGATTAATCCTGTAAAAAAGCCAACTTTTCCTTATTCAGGATCATACTGTCGATCGGCATTTCTTCCATCATAATCTGCACATCAGCACCCTTCCATTTTCCGGCGAATTTCAATTGATTCCCGACAGGGTATGAATAATGAAACGCATTCCATTTTGAAGAATCTGGATTGTCGTGAATTGTATATATATGTTTCACGCTGTCCCTGTCATAGTCAAAAAAAGCCGCACTGTCCTTCATATTATAAATAGCCGCCGAATGTTTGTCGAACAATGCAAATTTTTTCCAACGCAAAGTATCTGTCGGAAGCGGTTGCAAAGTATCTTTTGCGATGAACCAGTCAACGCCGTATAGTTTTTGATTTCTTCTGTATGATGTCTCCCTTCCGTAAGCCTTATAATCATTTATGATGTTTTTAAGAATGGTTCCGGCAACCAAAAAAATGCCCAGTGCCAGTAAAACGCATCTTTTCCAGGTCGTTGTAAATCCAAATGTATGCTCAGCAAGAGATATGTTTTGGTTCCGGAAAAAGAATTGAATCAATGTATTGACATGAGGAGCCAGCAGGAATAATACACCAGCGAGTAACAGTGTCGAGTAGAGCTTAACACCGATATTATAAAAAACATTTACGGCAATAACGTTGCATAAAACGGTGGACATAAATAAAGCACCAAATATATAGGTACGCCGAAAAACCAATAACAGGCTTCCGATCACCTCACAGGCGCCGGCAAATATTTGGTAACCGGGAGAAACCCCAACAAAATTCCAGGCAATACTAAAAAGATTCTGATCACCCATAGGTTTTAAAAGTTCCGTTACATCGGGGTATGGCATCTGGGTGGGTATCAGTTTATCGATACCATAACCCAGCATAATCAGGGCAGTCAAGTAACGAATATAAATTCCAAACCAATAATTAAGTTTCAGATAGTTTGGCCTACGCCTGTCAATAAAAGTCCAGATAATGCCAATGATTAAGAATACAATGGCGGCCGAACAATAAAATACCAGTCCATAATGATTGTCGCTGGGCAGGTTTTCGTGAATTGCCGGATCATATCCGGAATGGAAGAAATGCCTGTCCATCCACAACAAAGGTTTCCGAAATGGATTATAGACCAAGGCAAGCTTCTTATAAATTTTAAACGTTATGAATATAGAAACGAGTTCAAAGTTTAGTAGGAAAAATCCCAGGAAGAGAAAGAAAAACCAGAATGCAAATTTTTGCCAGTCCTTCCATTGTGGTATTGCATTTATTTTTTCCATGCCACCAAAATTTGTGATTACCCTTTAGCTCTCGTATTACTAAGGTTGAAAGATGTTTGGGCCTATTATTTGGTAAAAGTTATGAAATTCAATGAAATCTCGAAGTAAAAATTTGAAGCTGACATGACCCCTGAATTTTATTTTTTATCATCATATTGCCGGATCAGATTCAGTGTATGCGTCAGTGACTCTCTATTGTGCCAGTCCAGGTGGCCGGGAATAACATATTTCGGTGTCCCGAATTTGCGCTGAATATTTTTAATGGTGATTGTCCATGCCTGAACATTCGCGTCCGAAAGATTACCCAGGTCCTCCGCTTCCGTACTTTTCACCAGGCAGCCGCCATAGAGGACCTTTTCCTTCGGAAACCAAATCACAATATTGTCTGGTGAATGCCCCGGGCCGCCATAGTAAGTCTGGAAGATGTGCTGACCTATTGAAAAAATCGTGTCCCTGTGAATCAAAAACTCAGCCCTTTTTTCATTTCTTAGTTTACTCAGGCTGTCTGTTTGTTCTGTAGAATAGGTTTTAATGCCCATGTTTCTGTAAAATTCGAGACCGGCCGTTCTGTCCTCGTGAAAATGGGTGGAAATGCAGAGAATGACGTCCTGATGATGTTTCATTTTTATACTGTCCAATAGAGGCTGAAACTGGGTACTGTCCCAGGGTGTGTCGAACAGGACGACTCCTTTTGAAGTGACAATGTACATACTGTTTGCGGGCAATGGGCTGCCCTTATATGATCCGTAAGTCGTATAAATGTAAAAGTCAGCCGTCAGATGTGAAATGGTCAGGCCGCGATCTGGTGTCTGGCCGGAAGCGCCGGATAAAAAAAGGAATAAAAAAGATCCGATTGCAAAATTCTTCATGATTCTACCCATAAGACACAGATGATTTTCAAAACCCAGTTCTTCCTGAGGGACCTGGCACAAAGGATTTCCACTACACTGGATTCGCTGCAATACATTTCAATCTGCCTGATCATGATTCTATTGAAGCTTATATCCCTGCCGCGCTAATAATTTCCATTCAGTTCCTGTTTTCTTCCATACCATCAATATGCCGATTTTTAAATCCAGTGGTGCACCGTCCCGGGTTCCCCTGATGGAACAAATGGCACGAACTATGGCATCATCGCCGGCGAGTTCGATTGTCTGGTCCCCATTGTCAATCTGAATAAATTTCACAGGTCCGGATAAGATACTTTTAACGTATGTTGTTTTATTTTCAACCACACCCGTGGAATGTCCATAGCTCAGCTCATCCATCGTCAGTTTTTCCAGGGCCTGTTTGTCCTGCGCAATAGAAGCCTTGTTTAAAGCATCAACGGATGCCTCAATATCTTTTTTCGATGACTGCGCATCGACGTTTACACAGGTAAGAAAACAGAAAGCGAGGAGCACCAGGCGGTTGGTCATTGTTTAAAATTTTGGAGATGATTGTAATTGGTAGTTTAAGTAATGGAGTGCAATTCCCAATCCAAGGTATTAAATTACTCAGATACTACGTCCCGCAGTACCCCCTTTTGATTGCCAGTGAACCACCATCCGGAAGGCCATCGCGTTATGAAAGAAGGAACAGAGTCGCTGAATATTGCAAAATCTGCAACTGGAATCATCTGAGTCTCGAAAATTAGTGCAAAATGGATGCCCGGTGCAATCTCTATGTTTCGGACGCGGGCAATCAGCGAATCAGAAAAATTAGCTTTCAATAATCGGTTTGAATTTCGGTAGCTGCGGAAACGACAATCAGTATCTTTAACCTCCACCATGTCCGCAACTACAACCACCAAAAATTATAAGGTCATCCTGATCATGGGGCTGCTCACCGCCATCGGTCCGCTCTCCATCGATATGTACCTCCCTGCTTTCCCGGCGATCGCAAAAAGTTTAAATACTACAGTCTCTGAAGTGACATTATCACTGTCCAGTTTTTTTATCGGCATCTCCGCGGGTCAGTTGTTGTATGGACCGCTGCTCGAGAGATTCGGAAGAAAACGTCCACTCTATGGCGGACTTTGTTTTTATTTTTTAGCTTCCGTCGGATGCGCCTTCGCTCAAACCGTACATCTCCTCATTGTGTTCCGCCTCCTCCAGGCCTTAGGTGGATGCGTGGGCATGGTTGCGGCAAGGGCCATGGTGAGGGATTTGTTTGAGGTGAAGGAAAATGCTAAAGTTTTTTCCATGCTGATGCTCGTCGTATCCGTGTCCCCGATCATCGCACCGACGGTGGGTGGTTATATAACTGCCGCATTAAGCTGGCGTTATATTTTCGCCATGCTCATTCTCGCCGTGCTCATCATCCTCGCCGGCACCTATTTTTTTCTCCCGGAAAGCAAAAAGCCCGATCCCCATTTCTCTCTAAAACCCGCTCCCATCCTCCGGAATTTTGCATCCGTGCTCAGGAATCCGCACTTTATCACTTATGCCCTGACAGGAGCCATTTCCTCCGCAGGACTTTATGCCTATATCGGCGGTGCGCCTTATGTGTTTATGGAAATTTTTAAAGTGAGCGGCGTGCAATTCGGATGGATATTCGCTTTAATAGCAGCAGGATTAATCGGTGCCAGCCAGGTGAATAACATCGCATTAAAACAGTATACCAGCGAACAGGTGATCCTGGCGGCGTCATTCTGTCAATGTTTTGCAGGTCTTGTTTTCGTCTGTTTAACCATACTAGGCCTGAGTCAATTATTTCTGACCGTTTCCCTGGTATTTATTTTCCTGGCCTGCCAGGGATTTATCTTTCCCAACGCAACTGCACTTGCCTTAACGCCTATGGGACACAATGCAGGTAATGCATCTGCACTTATTGGCACCATACAAATGACCCTCGGCGCCAGTGCGTCCGCACTGGTCAGCGTTTTACACAACCAAACCGGACTGCCCATGGCAGCCGTCATGAGTGTATGCGCAATAACTGCCTATGCCGTTTTCAAATCAGGAAAAAAATTCCTTATCCGTAAAGTTGATCAG
>DATCAO010000085.1:0-6127 GCA_036512575.1 Puia sp. | reverse complement strand
ATCAGGCGATACCATTTATGCGGCAAGAAAAGGAGTCGTGACCGAACTCCAGGACCAGAGCGGTGCCAATGATGCAGGACAAATCAGCGTAAGCTCTGAGAATTACATTGAAATCGTACAGGCAGATTGTTCCTTTGCGCGTTATGGAATTCTGAAAAAAAACAGTGCCCTGGTAAAACCGGGACTGACAGTAAAAGCGGGACAGCCTATCGGCCTGGTTGGCGGAGATGCATTTGGCCGCGGGTCGGATCTCCGTTTCAGTGTATACTACTACCAGGAAGAAACTGCTGCCTCACAAACAGGAGGTCGCCATTATATCATCCCTCAGATATGGACAAAGAAGAATGGTAAGGGCCGGCTAAAACACGGTGTAGTTTATATCAGCGAATTTCCGGCTTCAGTGTTGAACCAGGAAATGCCGGTGATTAAAAAGGGGAAAACTAAAAAGTAAAAGAATCTTATATTCTTACCGTCAACCGCCAACCGTCAACCGCCAACCGTCAACCGCCAACCGCCAACCATCATTTCACCTCACTCAACTGATACGCCACGATCCGGCGGTCAAAAAAAGTGGGTACATACACGATTTTTTTTACGGGGTCATACCCAATGTCTGCAGTATTCTTTTTTTGTTCATGGGTATCCAGCAGTAATTCAGTTTTGCCGTCGGCATACACATAAAAAATATAGCCACTCCAGGCAGTGACCAGGAAATCCCCGTTGCCAATGGGCTCGATTCCATCAATACCCTGACCCACATCTGCAACCTGTGTAATATTTTTTTTATCATCAGCTTTCATCAGGGCAGATCCTTTGGCGAAATACAAATCGTCCTTAACGGCTTTCAATCCGTTGGCCCCGGTGATATTCTCCAGATAGAGCATGGGTTTATCATCATCAATTTTCCAGATCCTGCTGGTCTTTGAATCGGAGACATATACCGTTCCCTTATCGGAAACCGTGATGTCGTTGAGGCCGGTAGCCCCTTCCACAGGTATTTTCTTTATTAGTTTTCCTTTCGGAATATCCACAACTACCACCTCTGAAATGTCTGCGGCATACATCCTGTCCCGGTATTTGCCAAGGCCTTTGGGCGCATTCAATCCGGTTATCCAGTTTGAGTCATAGCCGGTTCCCTTGTTGGTCATATGACCGATACCGCCTTTGCCATCGGCATCCCAGGGGCCTCCGTCGATCAGCGAAACATACAGCAGATTGTTATTCGGATCGGGCAAAACCGATTCCGGTGTAGCTACAACGGCGTCTGTCGACCAGATCTGAACCAGTTTGTGTTTTTGCGCATGGGTAACCAGGAAGGAGGAAAACAAAATAAAACTGACTGTCTTTTTCATATTGCTGGTTTTGAATGGGTAATAAAATTATTATTCTTTGACTGATCGATGAATTTTTATTTGACGCAAAAGGAAGTTTTCGTAAATTCAATAAATTGCCAGCCATGTCAAATCTGAAAACATTTACGAAGACCGAAATTGCGCCCCTGGCCAGCCTGGATGAATGGGAGGAAGACGTATTGAAGAGGTATCCCGAACAAGAGCCCACCACCAAGGCAAAAGAGGCTTACCGCAACTACGAGGAACCTGCCCGCGATACCGTTCGTGAATTCTACAGGCTGAACCATACTTACCAGACCCACGAATTTGTACAGTCAAAAAGGAATGAGTTCCTGCAATTCAGCAAAAAGGAAATGCCCGTTTGGGACGCATTCCAATTCCTGAATCAGCTGGTTGATGATTCGGATCCGGATACCGACCTGGATCAGTTTCAGCACCTGCTCCAGACGGCAGAGGCCATCCGGGCCGATGGTCATCCCGACTGGATGGTACTGGTCGGCCTTATGCATGATATGGGAAAAGTGCTCTGCCTGTTTGGTGAACCCCAGTGGGCTGTTGTCGGAGATACTTTCCCGGTTGGCTGTGCCCATTCTGACAAAATTGTATATCCTGAATTCTTTGCTTATAACCCGGACAGTAAAAACCCGGCGCTCAATACCACATTGGGTGTATATAAACCGAATTGTGGTTTGCGGAATGTGAACATGTCCTGGGGGCATGATGAATATGTGTACCAGATGATGAAAGACTCATTACCCGAATCGGGTTTATACATGCTTCGTTATCATTCCTTCTATGCCTGGCACCGCGAGGGGGCATATGAATACCTGCTCGATGATCACGACCGGGACATGCTCAAATGGGTTAAATTGTTTAACCCTTATGACCTCTATTCAAAAAATCCTGTGGCGCCGGACTGGAACAAAATCAAACCCTATTACGAAGAGCTGGTGAACAAATACATGCCTTCTACCCTTAAATTTTAATCTGCTCACAGAAAAGAAACCGGAGAACCATCCCCGTGCATACACTCCAGCGAGCGGACTACATTGTCTTTTTTGTCTATTTCATAGTCGTCTCTGCTTACGGTTACTATGTATACCATAAGAAAAAATCGGCTGTCTCAGATTCGAAGGATTTTTTTCTGGCGGAAGGATCACTCACCTGGTGGGCAATTGGTGCTTCCCTGATTGCGTCTAATATTTCAGCAGAACATTTTATCGGCATGTCTGGTTCGGGTTATGCACTGGGCCTTGCCATTTCAACCTACGAATGGATGTCGGCTGCCACCCTGATCATCGTAGCGGTATTCATACTGCCCATTTACCTTCGGAATAAGATAGTTACCATGCCTCAGTTCCTGACCCGGCGTTACAGTGAACTGGTAGGTACCGTGATGGCGGTCATATGGCTGCTTGCCTATGTTTTTGTGAACCTCACATCAATTATTTATCTGGGTGCCCTCGCCATTACTTCGATTTCAGATATTTCCTTCGGTTGGAGTGTAGCCGCACTCGCCACATTCGCCATCATCGTAACACTAGGTGGCATGAAAGTAATCGGATATACCGACGTTATACAGGTGCTGGTTCTGCTGATTGGCGGGCTGGTTACCACATATCTTGCACTCACGCTGCTGTCGGAACATTTTGGCTTTGGAACCAATCTGCTGAAAGGGTTATCTATTTTACGAAAAGAAGCCCCGGAACATTTTCATATGATCTTTCATAAGGGGGATCCCTTTTATCAGGTACTTCCGGGTACTTCGGTTATTATCGGGGGTATGTTGATCAACAATCTGGCCTACTGGGGCTGTAATCAATATATCATTCAGCGGGCCCTGGGTGCCAACCTGAAAACAGCGCGTAACGGGATTCTCTTCGCGGGATTTTTGAAGCTGCTCGTGCCGGTAATTGTTGTACTTCCTGGCATTACCATGTTTGTGCTGCACAAAAACGGAATGTTTCAGCATGAAATGCTGTCGGATGGTCTTATCAAGCCGGATCATGCTTACCCCACACTGATGAACCTGTTGCCTCCCGGACTGAAAGGTGTTGCTTTTGCAGCACTTACAGCGGCCGTCGTTGCATCTCTTGCGGGCAAAGCAAACAGCATATCAACGATCTTTTCTCTGGACATATATAAAAAATTTTTCAATAAAGAGGCTACAGAAAAACAATTGGTCGGTATCGGGAAATGGGTAGTCATCGTGGCAATGGGCATTGCCGCCCTGATTGCGCCATCACTGAAAACCCTGGATCAGGCATATCAGTTTATCCAGGAATATGTGGGATTTATTCAGCCGGGTGTACTGGCCATATTTCTGCTTGGATTTTTCTGGAAACGCACCACAACAGCCGCAGCATTGACCGGAACCCTTCTGACGATCCCGGTTTCAGCAGTCCTTAAATTTCTTCCTGTCTGGACCAGCGGAGCTTTTCCGGACTTTCCATTTCTCGACCGTATGTCCATCACTTTTGTTATCATAGTTGTTATGATGATCCTCGTGAGTTTATCAAAACCCGCTGTCGATCAGGAATCCCATACGATCGTGGTGGATACAAAGGATTTTAAAGTTTCTCCGGTATTTATTCTTGGATCGGTGATTATTGTGGGCATACTCGCCGGGTTGTATACAGTGTTCTGGTAATTGTCAATGGTTAATTGTCAATTGTCAATTCATTTGAAAGAAATGTTGCAGTTCTGTTTACTAACTTCCGGCGCCAATTAACAATTAACCATTGACAGTTAACAACTACTAATAGTATCGCCCGATGTACTGATCCTCTACAATGGCTTTTTTAAGCTCGGCCGGATCAATTGCTCCTTCCCTGGCAAAAACAATTTTTCCACCGGGTTCTACCAATATGGTATAAGGAAGGGCACCAGGCCATTTTGGGTCAATGGTTTCAATGAGTTTGTATTTATTATCTCCGTTGAAAATATAATTTTTAGAAGAGGCCTGTTGTTTTTGTAAAAACTGCAGGGCTTTTTTCTGTTTAGCCGGCTCATCGGCACTGATACTGATGAATTCAAAATCTCGTTTGCGGTACATGCGGTTCATCGTGATGAACTCCGGGAATTCTGTCACGCATGGGCCGCACCAGGTAGCCCAAACGTTGATCAGTCGCAGTTTGTCTGAATGATTCTGAACGAGATCCCTGATGCCGTTTTCGCTGATGGTATCCAGCGTTACTGGTTCATTAGCCCAGGTTATTTTTGACTTATCTATCCAGTTACTCTTCTCAGCCCACTTGATACTACATCCGAACACTTTGGTTGTGGGAACTGAAACCGGCTGACCGGCCAGCAGTTCGTCGATGGCTTTTCTGGTATTTTGCTCGGTAGGTGTTTTCGTGGGTTTTTCCATATCATCGATTCGGCCGCTATAACGCAGAATCCGGTTTTTATCGAAAATAAAAACATGGGGTGTGGCGATGGGGCCGTAGGCCAGCGAGACCTTTTCATTTTCCCCATCGTAGAGATAAGGAAAATTGAATTTTTTTTCCTTGGCCCTCAATTTCATTTCTTCAAAGGAATCACCCATATCTGTGTATCCCAGTTCGTCCAGGTTAATGGAAGCCGGATCATTGGGCATAATGGCGATAACTGCTACGTTTTTTGGACCGTAATCACTCGCTAACCGGATGATCCGGTCTTCATAAGCCTGTGCGGTCGGGCAGTGGTTACAGGTAAATACGATTACCAGAACTTCTGCTTTACTGAATGATGCCAGTGAATAAGTCTTTCCGTCTGTTGCTGGCAGGGAAAAGGGTGGGGCTGGAGAACCAATCGGTAAACTGGGATGATCGCTGCTGGTCTTCTTCAGGGCATTCAGACCCTCACTACCCATCGCAGAAAAAAGAACCAGGTTTAAAACAAGAAGCAGGCAGGCTTTCATTCTTTAAAAATTTGATTTTATATACGGCTTACAGATCAAAAGGTAATATTTTTTAAAAATACGGGATTCCCAAAATGAAATATTAGTGAGCCTGTAGTAGTGATGACGTAGTGGTACTGCAAAAAGCCAGAATGTTTTCCTTCCTGATGTACTGCCGATGTAGTTTAAAAAATGAAAATTGTTTTAAAGATCCTACATTTATATGGCAAAAAACGATTGCTCAGTTTAAACTCATTTTATGACTTCACGTAGGGTTTTTATTCAGTCTGCCTCTGCTCTTGCGGCCGCAGTTTTTGTGAAAGGTCCCTTAAGGGTTTTGAATGCCGCCCCGGTTATCGGTCTGCAATTATATACCGTGAGGGATGCCATGGCCAAGGACCCGATGGGAACACTGGCTAAAGTAGCCCAGATCGGCTATAATTCCATTGAAAATGCGACCTATACCGGATCGGAAAAATTTTATGGCATGGACGCGGTAACCTACAAAAAAGTGCTGTCCGATGATGGTTTGGTAGCCAACAGTGGCCATTACAGACTGGGCCAGGAAATGGAGAAAGGTGCAGCCGTACAGGGAACTATTTTACACGACTGGCAGAAGGCTGTGGATGATGCTTCAACAGTTGGATTAAAATATATGGTATGCGCTTATTTGTCAGCCCAGGAACGTGGTGATCTGGACCACTATAAACAGCTCGCGGATAGGTTCAACAAAGCTGCAGAGACCTGTAAAAAATCGGGAATCCAGTTTTGTTATCATAACCATGACTTTGAATTTCAAAACCAGGACGGTGTATTCCCTTACGACATACTACTGGAAAAAACTGATAAGGAACTGGTAAAAATGGAAGTTGACCTGTACTGGATAAAAAAAGCA
>DATCAO010000084.1:0-5748 GCA_036512575.1 Puia sp. | reverse complement strand
CCCTCGGTCCCTTTCTCGCCACACCGGATGAATTGGAAGACGTGAACCGCCTGCGCATCTGGTTAACACTGAACGGAAAGATTATGCAGGACGGAACGACGGCCAACCTGATTTTTAAAATACCTTTTTTGATTTCCTACGTTAGTCAGTTCATGACCTTGCTTCCGGGCGACCTGATTTCTACCGGAACACCAGCAGGTGTGGGCCTGGGTATGAATCCTCCCCAATATCTTTCACCCGGCGACGTCGTTGAACTGGGTATTGACGGTCTGGGTGAATCCCGACAGGAACTCAGGGCCTATTCTGCGAACCGGTAATCCTTACACCAGAGGGAAATTGATGCGGATTTCTGCCAGTTACATGATCATTCCGGCTTCCTGCGCAGTCTGATTTTATGCAATGAGCCGATCGGGTAAATTGTATCCGTATTCAGGTTGCACTACATGAATACCATTACCATTAAACCTTACTTATGAAATTGCAGGAAAGCATGACCGGCTTTTATTATGTCGGCACAAAACGGGCAAACATTACAAAACTTGTCAACATGTACAAGCGCGGTTATGCGTCCGGCAATCTGAATCAGGCAATGGCCGAACTCACCAGGAAGGATCATATTCTTCCTGAAGTGATTTGTTGCGAAGGCAGCCTGGGTATCGAGGCCATACGGCAGTGGGCAAATTTTATATCGACGCATGAACGGCTTGCCGGGATTCCATTCATCATTGACCAGGACCGCATCAGACCCATGGAGAACGATCAATATATACGGAACCAGATGGTAGATGAAATTCTGAACCTGGAAGAACTGGACGAAAGCCTTCTCTTGGCCAAGATCCGTTTTCTGAAGAAATACAAAACCCGCTCAGCGGAAATGAGGAAACAGGTTCCGGAAGACCTCGCCCCTCACCCCGCCGGATCGATGCAGTTTTTTTTCAGGAGAAGCCTGGACATATTGATCAGTCTTACCGCACTTTTTTTTCTAACCCCGGTATTCGCATTGATTGCGCTGGCCATTCGCCTGGAGTCCAGGGGACCAGTCTTTTATATTTCGCGGAGAGCCGGCATGGGATACCGCATTTTTAATTTTTATAAATTCAGGACCATGTTTCCGGATGCTGATCAGCGCCTGGCAGAATTGGCCCACCTGAATCAGTACCACGACTCCGAGCTGGTCAGGTTCTTTAAACTAAAAGATGATCCACGCATTACACGCGTCGGCCGTTTTCTCCGCAACAGCAGTTTAGACGAACTGCCGCAATTGATCAACGTACTGTTGGGTGATATGTCGCTGGTTGGCAACCGTCCCCTGCCTCTTTATGAAGCAGAATGCCTTACCACCGACAATCTGGCTAAAAGATTCCTGGCACCCGCCGGCATCACGGGGCTCTGGCAGATTCAGAAAAGAGGTAAACCGGATATGTCTGAGTCAGAAAGGATCGGGCTGGATATTGACTATGCCGACAAATCGAATCTTTTATTTGATATGTGGATCATTGCGCAAACACCGCAGGCCCTGATGCAGCGGGACAATACTTAGAATGATTAACTTAGAAAAAATGAAACCTGTTAATGATTGCTGACGCCCCGAAAATATGGTTGCCATTTAAGACAATAAAGAGACGTATAACCCCTGACCTCCGACCATTCCGTGCCCTTTTTTTCTTTCTTCTTCTTACCGTTTCATCCGGATCTGCCTCCGCCCAGGCATATAATGTGGACAGCCTGATCCTCTGGGTAAACACACATCCCAAGGATGATTCTGAAAAAATCCATAAGATGCACCGCATCAGTTATCTGCTGAGTGAAACTGATGTAAATAAATCCTTCGCGTATTATAAAAGAGTTGACAGCCTCAGCGATTCCCTCCATTTTACATTCGGCAAAGCATTGGCGAGCACCAACCTGGGTATCCTGCTGTCTACCGCCGGAAATTTCGAATCCAGTACAAAGGCTTTTTTCCATGCTGTCGACCTGGCAAAATCCATAGGTGCCCGGCGTGTCGAAGCGGTTGCCCTTAATAATATCGGGGACAATTTCCTTTCGCTTAAGGATTATTACAAATGCCGGCAATATGCTTTAGAGGCGATAGAAATCAACCGTGTTATTAAATCCATGCGCGGGGTCGCATTGAATTACGAACTGCTGAGCCATTGCGACCTGGAACAGGGTCTGTATGAAAATGCAAAAATGAACCTGGACGCGGGTATGCCTTTTGCTATCCAGACCAAAGAGAATTATGTATTGTCACAATTCTATGCGGGATACGGTAAACTCCAGGCAATCAACAATCAAAAGGATTCCGCCAATTATTATTTTAACCTGGCCATTAGTTCCGCAAGGGAAGCCGGCGATATCCGAAATGAATACCAGGCCTATCTTGCAGAGGCGCGGTTTATGAAACATATACCCGAAGAGGAAAAAGCGGCACTACTCATGCATGCTTTGAAGCTGGCTGAACAAACGCATTTTGCAGAAGGCCGTGCAAAGGCGCTGGAACAGTTGTCGTCGGTTTATGATGATATGAATAATAAGGACTCTTCGATGTACTTCTACCGGCTGTTCCGGTCGGTCAGGGATTCCCTGTTTTCTGAAAACAACCGGCGTAATACCATCGTAAACGAATACCAGTGGACCATCAACCGGAAAGAACTGGAAAACAGCAACCTCAAAGAAATTGCCGCGGGCCAGAAAAAACAAATCGCCTTTAAGAATATCCTGCTTTTCCTGGTCGGGGTTGGATTCCTCCTCACACTCTTTGTCGCTTTCCTGTTATATAAATCCTTTGAAGCGAGAAAAATAAAAAACGAATCCCTGTACAAACAGAAAATTGCCGAGACGGAAATGCAGGCTTTACAGGCGCAGATGAATCCGCATTTCTTTTTTAACAGCCTGAATAGCATTGAGAATTTTATCATGCAGAATGAGAAAAAACTCGCTTCGGACTATCTCAATAAATTTGCCCGGTTTATCCGCAGCATCCTGGACAGCAGCAACAACGAACTGATCGAACTCAACAAAGATCTCAACTCCCTGCAATTGTATATCGACCTGGAACAACTGCGTTTCAATAATAAATTCGTCTATTGCTGCCAGGTAGATCCAGAGTTGCAGGATGGCGAATATCATGTGCCCGCCCTGCTGGTGCAACCCTTCCTGGAAAACGCCATCAACCACGGCATTGGGCCTAGCGACCGGACGGATCTGAAAATCTGTGTACAGGTGAGGCTGATCAATAAAAAGATTCATTATATTATCCAGGATAATGGTATCGGCCGTGAACAGTCCCGCGTGTACAATGAACTGAACAAACCCTTCCACAAGAGTGTGGGTATGAAACTAACCCAGGACCGCATCAATATTTTTAACCAGGATACAGGGGATTCTTCCAACGTAAAAATCATCGATTTGTATGATGATCAGAACAACCCTGCCGGCACAAGAATTGAATTTGCCATAAAATCTGTCAACTATGCAAGTTCTTAAAGCCATCCTGATCGATGACGAACTGAGCAGTCTGCAAAATCTCCAGTACAAAATACTGGAGTACTGCCCTTCGGTAAAAGTCGTGGCCCAGACCCAGAACCCGGAAGAAGCCGTCCGCCTGATCCAGCAATTCAAACCCGATGTTATTTTTCTGGATATCGAGATGCCCCGGATGAGTGGGTTTAAGATGCTGGAACAGATTCCTGAAATTGATTTCGAAGTGATCTTTATCACGGCCTATAACCACTATGCCATCAACGCCATTCGCATCAGCGCCTTTGACTACCTGGTAAAACCCGTTTCCATCGAGGAACTGCAGCTGACTGTTGAACGGCTTGGGTTGTCTACGGTCAAAAAAAACAGGGAAAAAGCCGAGCTGCTTAAGAAAAACTTGTCAAGCCCGAAAAGCCAGGAAGATAATATTGCGCTTCCGGCCAACGACGGACTGGAATTCATTCAGATCAAACAGATCATCCGGATTGAATCCAGTTCCAACTATTCAAAAGTTGTGCTGCAGAATGGCCAGCAGTTGCTGGTAACCCGGCAGCTGAAAGATTTTGAAGAATTGTTGCAGGAATACCGCTTTTACCGCGTGCACCATTCACACCTCATCAACCTCAATTATATTGCTAAATACATACGCGGAGACGGCGGGCAGATCACGATGCGCAACGGGGATGTGATCGATGTGTCGAGAAGGAAAAAGGAAGTGTTCCTGAAATTAATCGGTGGTTAGTTCCGAAGGGGATCAGAGGGACCATTTGTTTAAATAATTGATCAGATTTTTCAAATCAGTCTCATCATATTCTGGTTTATCCATTGCATTCAGGAAATCATTCACTTTCGCGTAATCAGGATCCAGGTTGAAAATCCGTTCTATAGCAGCCCTTTTTGTTGAATGAATGATCCGGTAGTCGTGGTTCGGAAACATAATACAATACTCCGGCAGGTCAACAAGTTTTTCCAGCGCCCTTGAAGAACCGCCGATGCTGCTGCCCATTTCCTTCACGATTTTCATGTGCATCGTCTTATACAAGGAATACCTGTCGTTGCCATTGATTAAAACCTGGAACAGATCCTTATTGCTGAGCGGATAGATATGTTTAAATACAAAGCCCGTATCACGGATGTAAAATAATATGGCTTTGAATTCCCTCCAGTCTATTTCGAATACCTTGTTGAAATCCTTGGTTACCAACAGTCTTCTTTCCATTTTATCGAAGTTGAACAGAAAGGAATCATTGGTGACGACTTCATTATTTGGTGTTAACAATTTGCCCCTGACCCATTGTCTTTCGAACAACAGGATCTTCGCGTTCAAGACCACTTCATTTAAAAACAGGTAAGGCGTAAGGATTTTGGCGAATGTAACACGCATACTATCCTGTGCATGCAGGAAACCCGCTAAGGACAAACACAGCAGCGTACAAATGAAATATTTCTTCATAACCCGGTGTGTTACGGCTGTACCCTAATGTACAAAAAAAAACAAAGTCTATTCGATGAATGGGATAAAAGGTAATACGTTTCCGGTAAGGGCTGGTTGCGTCGGAACCTAAGTATCAGAGTATCTTCCGATTCCGGCAGTTTTTGTCCAGGCACCCGGATGCATCGCATCCGGTACAGCCGGCCCGGCCGCCTTGCGCTGATCACGAGGGCGGCTTTTGAAACAGCCGGCAGATTTGGAGAAAGCACAATCATTTCCAAAGTGTTCAGCCCTGCAAAAAGAATCAGCTCATTTGTTGCAGTGGGCGTTCCCCTCCGGTTTGGGAATAATCTTCCGGCTTCTATCGGAGCTTCCCTGTTTTTTGGAGTCGGATTCAGATAAGCACGCTTTGAAGATTTGTGCAGGTAATATCAATCCGGTATCTTGGGCCCGCCCGAATCAAAACATTCATGAAACCACATTACCCCATTCTCGACGGACTGCGCGGCACGGCCGCCATCCTGGTCGTGATCTTTCACTTATGCGAAGCTTATTTCCCCGTGATGGCCAACCATCCCATGCACCATGGCTACCTGGCTGTTGATTTTTTTTACCTGCTCTCCGGATTCGTAGTGGGTTATGCATACGACGACCGATGGGGCAAAATGACTGTAAAGGAATTTTTCAAGATCAGGTTGGTTCGCCTGCACCCGCTGGTGATTTTGGGTGTGGCGATCGGCGCTGTTTGTTTCTGGTTCGACCCCTACACCAACCTTGGGCATCAGACCGGATTGCTAAAACTGATTGGCGTCATGCTGCTCGGATTTACCCTCCTG
>DATCAO010000083.1:0-3425 GCA_036512575.1 Puia sp. | reverse complement strand
TTTCTTTGTCCTGCCAAGTAAATCATTTGCGAGAGCTGCATAGAGATTTCACTTCCGGCCGTGCCCGGACCGGTCGGGAAAAACTTATTTGTCGTCGAATTGTATATGCTGTAAAAAATCGAAAAATTGGGATTGGGATAGAGTCTGGCCTGTATCTCCTGTGCTTTCTGAGCCTGTATATTATATTTCTGGGCAAGCAGGATGTAATTGCCTTTGATAAATAAACGCTCAGCACTGTCCAGGCTGAGTTGCAGGCTGTCGGCAGGAACCTGGGCAACAAGTACATTTGAACTCAGGATCAATAAAGCGAGTATGAAGGGTCTGGGTGACATATTTACTGGATATGAATTTGGTCAGGATTCCGGTTTTTACTGAACTTCTGCATTAAAACGGAAGCCCATGCCGTGTATGGTTTCAATTTGCACTGATGGATCTGATTTAAAATATTTTCTCAGTTTGGTAATAAAAACATCCATACTTCTTCCGAGAAAATAATCGTCTTTTCCCCAAACATTCAGCAACACTTCTTCTCTTTTCAGTATCCGGTTGGGATGCTCGCAAAGGAATAACAGCAATTCGGCTTCTTTCTGCGTCATATTGAATGAGGTGGTATCGATACCCAGTCGCAGATCGTTAAATGAAAATTTCATCTTTCCGATACGAAATACCTGGGACTTATCTGAATACATTTTTTTTGTCCTCCGCAGAAAAACCTCAATACGTAAAAGCAGTTCCTGCATGCTAAAGGGCTTGACGATATAGTCGTCCGCACCACATTCGAATCCGTGTATCTTATCTTCTTCCAGCGATTTCGCAGTGATCAACAGGATGGGCACCAGGTCGCTCTGCTGCCTGATCTTCCTGGCAACGGTAAATCCGTCTTTATTCGGCATCATCACATCGAGGAGGCAGATGTCAAATTTTTCCTTATTGAATTTATCCAGTGCAGCCTGTCCGTCAGCGCAAAGCACCACATCATATCCGGCATCGGCCAGATTGTCTTTAATCACATAACCTAAAGCAAGGTCGTCTTCTGCGAGTAGTACTTTTGATTTGGTAGACATGTATCGTTTTTCTTTATTTAGGTCTGGTTACATCGGAAGCAGCATACGGAATTCCGTACCAATTCCCGGCAGGCTGTTCACCTTTATTTTGCCATCGTGGCCATCCACAATTCTTTTCACAAAATTGAGCCCTAGGCCGAAGCCTTTCACGTCATGCAGGTTCCCTGTGGGCACCCTGTAAAATTTTTTGAAAATGTTCTTCAGGTATTTTTTTTCAATCCCGATGCCATTGTCTTTTACTGATATAAAATATTCAGATTCTTCCTTTCCGGCTTCCACAATGATATGGGGTGCACCGGAATATTTCAATGCGTTTTCCAGAATATTGATGATGGCAAGTTCCAGATGGCTTTCATCTGCATAAATGTTGGTTTCGTAATTGTCCACCTTTAATTCAACACGGGCCTGTTTTTGTTCGATCAGTGGCTGGAGTTTATTGAGTGCCTGTTCAATTAACCTGGCAGGCTTAACCGTTTCTTTAGCGATTGGAAATTTTTTGTTTTCAGCTGATGCCGATTTTAATAATTTTTCAACCTGGTCCTGCAGATGGGTGGTCTGGTGCTGGATGATGGACGCGTATCTTTTCAGTCTGTCCGGCTTCTGGTTGATGTCGTGCTGGGTAAGCACATCAGACGCAATTTTGATTACGGCCAGCGGTGTTTTGAATTCATGGGTAAAATTATTTACAAAATCTTTTTGAATTTCGGCCAGGAACTTTTGACGGTAAAAGTAAAAAAGGCTGATGGCGAGTCCGATCAGGGCCAGGAACAGGGCCACACTGCTGATGATCCAGAAATTCATTTCACTGAGAATATACTGGGAACGATGGGGAAAATACAAGAGGATATGATCATAATCCTGGGAGAAAACCGGAAGTCCGCGCGATGGAGTGATCGGAAACCCGGAGGCCACCGTGGGAATATAATCTTTATACACATATTTCTTGTCTTTATTGCTAAACGCGCCCAGCTTCACATCCGTCAGCACATCAAAATCCCCGAATTCCTTTCGGATATAATGGGTCAGCGAGTCTTGCTCGGGGATGGTATCTGCTTTGAATAGATAATAATCGTTGGCGGGTGTATGAATAAGCTGTTGCAGACTCTGGTAAGGATTGTCGTTCATTTTCAGGTCCTCAAATACACCCCGAAGGCTTTTCACCACATTGTTGTTGAATTGTTTTTGTTCAAAGGAATATACTTTCGTAAGCCAGTATAATTGTACGACTACGATCAATCCGATTAACAAGGTGGCTGACAGCACCAGCCATTTTAAAATTGAGGAGCGCATGGATGGAAAAAAGTGAAAACGCAAAATTGGGATCATTTGGTTCCTCTAAAATTACAAAAATGGTTAAGCAGCAGTTAAAGAGTTGTTTTTCAAGGCTTTTGGATATTGGGTTTAAAATCATTTTGGGAAAACGTCCCTCTTCTTATATATTAGCCGAAACAAAATGCCATTTATGAAAAAAATTGTTCTTGCATTATTTCTGATCACCGGGATTAGCGTTTACACGAATGCGCAGACAACTCCCGCAAAGACAAAAAAACCAGCCAGCACGACCACCACAAAACCGGCTACCGCTTCTACCGCTAAACCGGCAACAGCTTCTACCGCTAAACCCGCAACCGCAGCAGGACCGACAAAAAAAGACGGCACAGCCGATATGCGGTACAAATCAAATAAGGACGCCGCAAAAGCTGCTCCGGCTACAACCCACACCAAAAAGGATGGAACTGCTGACAAGCGATACAAGGAAAACAAGAAATAGGATACCATCCTGATTGTACAATAGATTTCGTTAACTATCGTTTTTTTCAATAATCCGTAACAGTCATGAAAAAAATATCCATAGTAACCGGACTGTTGGTTTGTATAACACTTGCTTCATTCGCCAGTCCCGGAGCCAGACCCGCACCGCCGCTTTCTGCATCACCCATGCATCATCCCTATGTTCATGGGCATTATCATCGTCACTATCACAATAATTATCACAGGCATTATCGCGGGCCTCATTACAGACATGATCATGCGCATTATCATCACGCGCACTATCATCACGGAAATCACCGTGCGCCCCATCACCACTATAGAAAACCACTGCATCCCCACCGGGTATATTCCTAAGGGTAAACGCCCAGACATCGGTGGGGCATTTTGAACCGTTTGATTGAAAGTAGCTCAAATAAAATCAGGGCACCGGAATGAATCCTGGTGCCCTGATTTTATTATACTGTATTCCCTTTTACAGGTCAGTTGTCTATTTAACAGGTAATGCTCTTTTTTTAATGACCGGTTTCAGTGAATCGGCATCAGCTGCTCCCAGTGGTCTTTTCCTGGCCATATCGATCAGGATCGGTG
>DATCAO010000082.1:0-6324 GCA_036512575.1 Puia sp. | reverse complement strand
TTATATGTTAAAAAGCCCGCCCGTTTTTACTTTCGTAAAAATCAGGCGGGCGTCCCCGTCCTGAATATCCATCATAAAACCTCCTTAGTTGGCCGTTTTGACCAGCTTAAATGTTTTTACATCCTTGCTATTGCTGATACTGACGATGTATATGCCAGGCGCCAGCCCGCTGATATCGATATCCAGTCCGCCGGCACCCTCGGCAGCCACCTGTGTTTTAACCAGGGAATTCCCCGTATTGAATATGCTGAGGTTTACCTTATCCGTCCAGTTGCCAAAATCAACGTGCAGGTTATGGGTAGCAGGATTTGGAAATATCCTTGCTGTAGTATTCAATTCCTGTTCTGCAGTCGGCGACAATAGCGAGTCGACGGCTGCCACAGAATCTTCTCCTGTTTCACCCGGGCAGGGTAAAGTAAAAAACACATTGGACTGCAGTGTGGTCAGTTTGGTATTGCGTTGCAGTACATCTGCAAACCGGGTTCTACTCACTTCGTTACGTACACTGAATGGCAGGTAAGGATCATTGAGGTAAAAATAATAATCGCCATCCCGCAGGAGTTCAAACTGTGCTTTTAAGATCTTACTCATCGTAAGACCAAGTGAAGCATTAGAGATGTGGTCTTCCGAAAGAATACCGATCCACAAATCGATTTCGAATCTTGTAGTATCCGCCGGGTTATTATTGTTAAAAAGAAAATTTCGTAAAACCGAATTGATGCGGGTATCTGTTTCATAGAGCGCATGGGATGCAAATCCCTTCAGGAACGGTTCCATTTGGTAAGTTGGCAAAGCATTCGGAGTCCAGAAAACATCTACCAGATCGAGGGCACCGGGTGCGACCACCTGGCATTGATTATTCCGCAGGAGAATATCGTCAGCCACCATGGTATGACCGATCCGGTATGCTGCAGTAGCGAACGTATTCATGATATCGGGACGCACATTCGGTTTATAACCTGCATACCTATCCAGGACAACACCCACTGCGGGCAGGAATTCCTGGTAGGTGATCGCCTGGATCAGGTCACCCACTTCCTTTCTTGCCAGCTGATAAATGATCTCATCATTTTTAAAACCCTGGGCTACCAGCAGGTCACAAATCCGGTTATGTTCCCTTACAAAAAGCGTGTGCATACCGGTAATTCCCGGATGTTCCGCGGCCCGGACATCGCCGGCCGCAAATGTTTTGATCGTATGACCACTGTCATTGGCCATATCAGGTGCATTGGGATCAATGGTTCCGGTATATTCGCCATTCAGCGTGTTCCAGGGAAGAAAATTGCCTGCTGATGTTTTCAATTTTCCCTTACTGAAGGTGCGCATCCATTTGGCCCTGACGGAATCGCTACCATATACCATGGACACACAGGTTCCTGCTAATGTATTATGAATAATTTACCGAAGGCAGTTCCTGGGAATAGTGAATCATTTCCATTACGAGGTTCACCACTTTTTCCGCGAGGATCATTTTCTTATCCACGAGAATATCTAACTGTGCTTTGCGTAAAGATTTTTTCAGCAGCCGGAATTTCGCGAAGGGAATATTTTCCGGCAGTTCCACTTCGCCGCACGAAGAAATAGAGGGAGACAAACCTAGCCTTCGAAAAATGGATACCAGGTTAAAAGCAGATTGGAGGCTGGTCATATTTTTTATGAAGAGTTTCAAATGTTTTTCCAGGATATTGAAACAGATACTCCAAATATGCTGCCATTCTGCCTAAATGAGACAAACTCCTCTTATGCAGAGGGTTTTCCCTCTTTTCTAAGCTGAGTATCAAGCCTTTTACCGGTCTGGATTACCAGGGCCGGAAATGCATCAATATCACTGGCTTTCGTGCGAAAATTGACGATGCAGACCCTCAACAGAAAATGACCATTCAAAACAGCGTTACTTGGAAAAGCTTTTCCACCGGACTGAAGGTCGTTCAGGATTGCCTGATTCAGTGCATTCAGATATTCGGGATCAGCCGCTGTGTCCAAAGTTTTTGGCCGGTACCTGAATGTTGTAATACTCAGATGTTGGGAAAATATCTCAATTTCTTCTTCATCATGAAATAATTCAAATAGTTTTTTTGCCAGCAGAATATCTTCCCTGATCAGCTGGGCGTGGCCATTTGCACCCAGGTGACGAAAAGTTAACCAGACCTTCAGTGCGCGGAATCCTCTTGAATTCTGCAATCCCTGTTCATAAAAATTGGTCTGTGGTTCTTCGGTGCCATCGAAATTGTAATAGGTAGGATGAAAACTGAACGTTTCGGTTAATGCGGTTTTGTCTTTCACAAGCGTACAACCCACTTCCAGTGGACTGTACAACCATTTATGCGGATCGATCGCAATGGAATCAGCCTGTTCGATTCCCCGAAAATCATTTTTTAATTCGGGCAATGCGGCGGCAAATCCGCCATATGCCCCGTCAATGTGAAACCAGCAATCGTGTTTTTTACAGACCGCCGCGATTTCATACAGCGGGTCAATGGCCCCTGTGCCAACCGAACCGGCTGTTGCTGCAACCATCAATGGGATGAGTCCCTCCTTTTTGTCTTCTTCAATCCTTTGTTCTAACAGCAGCATATTCATACGCTGATCTGCATCTACGGGTATCCATTGGATGGCATCAAGGCCGAGGCCGAACAGGTCTGCGGCCTTACTGATCCAGGTATGCGTTTCGGCCGAAGTATAGATCCGCCATTTCCCCTGTGCCGGAGCCAGTCCGAGTTTTCGGATATCCCAGTTTGCTTTTGCTTTTCGGGCAGCAAGAAATCCAATAAAATTGGCCATATTACCACCGCTGACCATGATGCCTCCGGCGGCTGGATACCCGATCCATTCCCCTAACCAGCGGATGGTTTGTTTTTCAATTTCAGTAGCGATCGGAGACAGAACAAAGGCTCCGCAATTACTATTTATTGCCGAAGCCATCAGATCGCCCAGGATCCCCATCGGTGCCGGCGATGAAGTGATGTATCCCCAGAACGATGGATGTCCGTTAAATAAACTGTTGTGGATAAGCAGTTCCCAGGTTTCTCTTAAAAGTTCGGCGGGATCCGTTCCTGCTGATGGAAAATGTGCGGGTAACTTCAACTGCAAAGCACCTGGTGTTGGTGCGGTGGTGACGGGGAATTCACGAATGGAATTCATTAGTCCGGTTATGTCGTTGATGAGCTGGTAACCGGCTTCGCGGAAACTATGGCTGTCCATTTCAACTGGAGCAGGCTGCCCGTAACGAATTCCTTCTGATAATAAGGTTGTCATATGCGATCGATTTCGTATCAAATAAAGTTACGAAACCAGAACATGCATCAGCCCATCTTCCTTTCGGCGTTTCCGGATCCGCCATCGAGCAGCAAGTTGACATGATAATGAAGGCTGAACAATTTTTGTGTTCTATAAATCCATACGGCGGGATTTCCCGTAAGTGTTGAAAATAATCAAATAAAACGTTTATGAAACACAAAAAACCTGTATTGATCCTATTGACAGCCATCGCTGCTACAATAGGTGGTTTTTTACTGGCTTCCGATCATATCGACGCACCGGCAGTAAAAAATCAAACATCGGATATAACCGATTTGTATGTATTCAACGGGGCCGATACCAATCACCTCGTATTTCTTGCCAACACACAGGGCCTGCTGGCCCCGGCCAACACTGCCGCAGCTGCATTTGATTCCAATACATTGATTCAATTCAGCATTGACAACAATGGGGACAATGTGGAAGACCTGGTGATCCAGGCCAGATACGCAGGCGGTAAAATGAATTTTTACGGACCGGTAAAACCTACGTCCACCGGAACACGCAGTCAATTGGAAGGGTCGATGATCGCCTCTGTAGATATCACGCCTTATGGCGCATCCAGCCCGACTATTACCACAACCGCGTCTGGCATCATGGTGTTTGCCGGCCCACGGGATGATCCTTTCTTTTTTGACCTGAACCAGTATCATGCCATTCTCGCCGGAACAGCCAGCGGATTCAACAACCCCGGTTCGGACGCATTTGCGGGAACCAACGTGCTGAGCGTAGCCATTGAAGTTCCCAAATCCATGTTGAACAGCACGGGTAAAATTAATGTCTGGCTGACGACACGCAAAAAAGTCTGATGGATATTTTACTAAACATTCACCAAAAAAAAAATTAAATGAAAAAGCAAAACCTATATTTCCCTCTGATCAGCGCTGCCATCGGCCTCATCGCCATGACCTCCTGCAGCAAATCGAATAACAATCCGGCGCCAATGCCGACTCCGATCGTTTACTATGATCAGGCGGATCAGGTTGGAAGGCCGGCCATCAATACCGTATTTATACCGGCAAGTGGAAAAGACAGTTTCAACACAACCATTCCCAGCCAGATGGCAGTGATGTTCACCAACGATATGAAAAAATCCCTGCTTACCCTGAATTCAGGTTATACCACGAATCTGCTGGGATTAACGGCGGACCAGTTTATCAGTGTGGTATCTACAGATGTACTAAATGCCGCAACAAAAGGCGTGACCAGTTTTTATAACGGAACGCAGGTACTCACCGGAAGAACACTTAACGACGATGTAATCGACGTGGAGCTGACCCTCATTTTCGGAGGCCCGACAGGCGGCGACAATCCGGGCCTCACCAGCGACCATGTTAATGCCAATGATAAACCATTCCTGGCTTCTTTTCCCTATGAAGCCAGTCCGTGGTAATGATCGTTTTTTATTCATCAGTACAAGGTCAGCCAGCAAGTTGACCTTGTACATTTTTTTTCATCTATGTTATTGCGTTGTAAACATCTTCTCCTTCTGCCCGCCAGAATATTGTTCTCAATCTCATTTTGTTTATTCAGCCAAACACTGCTGGCCCATGTGGTGGTCAGGGAACTGGAGAATATGTCCGGGGCTGATGCCGCCTGGATTTATTTAAGACTGGGATTCTTACATATTCTTCCCCTGGGTCTTGACCATATTTTGTTTGTCCTCAGTCTCTTTCTGCTCAGTCCAAAATTAAAGACAGTTCTCTGGCAGGCTACTGCATTTACCGTAGCACACACGATAACACTTGGACTTTCCATGTACCATATCATTACGCCGCCTGCACATATTATAGAGCCGCTGATTACCTTATCCATCCTATATGTTTCCTTGGAGAATATTTTTTCGCCCAGACTGAAAGCCTCACGCATCGGCATTGTGTTTTTATTCGGACTTGTACATGGCATGGGATTCGCGGGCGCATTGGGCCAGCTCGGCTTGCCACAGCATGCTTATTTTTTATCACTGGTCATGTTCAATGCAGGTGTGGAACTTGGGCAAATGACTGTTATCCTGGTGGCTTGGTTCATGCTGGCGAAGTGGTTTGGTAACAAACCGTACTACAGAAGAAATCTCGTTATTCCCTTTTCCTTTGGGATTGCCATTGTGTCGTCCATCTGGACCCTTCAGCGTTTATTCATGTAAGTAGATTTTCAGGTCATGGCGGATGCCCGGGGTCAGATCATATTTGTTAGTATAGGCGGCTTCAAAAAAAGCGTTCGCATTATATTCCTTATTCATACACTGCATCAGTTTGCCCATCCAGTATAATTCAAGGCCTTCCAGCGGCCTTCCGGAAATATTTCTTTGAAACTGTTCCATTGCTGCTTCTTTCTTACCATTTGAAAATAGTGTCCATGCATACCAGGCATAGGTTTGTGGCGTAGACCGGTTTTCAAGTTCTCTTTTTGCCAAATACTCAGCCCGAACAGGGTTTTTCAGAATCCCGGTATACAATTCGATCAGGTATTTATTGTACATATTTCCATACAGGGAATCTGAAGCCTGCACGGCAAAGGCTTCTGCATATTTTTTTTCCAGGAGGGTGTCTCCCCGGGATTCCGCCACCAGGGAGAGCCTGTACAGCACATCCGGCAGTTTATTTTTTTTACGGACAAATGAAAAAATCTTTTCCGCAAGTGTATCATTTTGGTCCTGCACCAGTGCTATCCATCCCAAACCTGATAGACTATGAAAATCCGCCCCGTTCATCCGGATGCATTGGATATACAGGGCGGATGCCTCTTCCAGCCGGCCTGCGTGTATGAGCAGATCTCCTTCATTTGACAAAGCCAGCTCTTCCAGTAAGGGACTGCCCCTTTCCAATCGGGCAGCGATTTCCATAGCTTGAATGGAACTGTCCAGCAGTCCATTCAGGTGATCCATTTTTGCACGCCTGAAATAATATCCGTAATCATTCGCTTTTAACTCTCCTAGCGCTTGAGCGGCATTAAAGATTCTTCCTAATTCAAAATCAACATCAAATGAGGACGTCAACAAGTCGTATTTTTTCAATCCGTTATACCCGG
>DATCAO010000081.1:0-2723 GCA_036512575.1 Puia sp. | reverse complement strand
CTGGTAGTCGGAAAACCGCTGGGAATTTTCTTGGCATGCCGGATCATGGTGGGATTAAATATTGCCAGCCTCCCTTCGAATGTAAATTGGAAACAGGTTTTCGGCATGGGCACACTGGCAGGTATCGGATTCACGATGTCTATTTTTACTACCATGCTCGCGTTTAGCGATTCCGCCATTCGCGACATCGCAAAAATTTCCATCCTGACTGCAGTAGTTGGTTCAGTTATCGTCAGCTACTTCTATTTTCGCTCCATTTATGCAAAAAAAGTAATACCATCCAATATACCGCAAACGGAACCAAGTTTTGCTTAACCCATAAATCGAAGACTTATTGAAAATAAAAAAAGCATCCATAACAGGATGCTTTTTTTATAATTGCAGTTTTTATTATCTTTTAGGCAATGGCCTTTTTCAACTTCGACTGTCTATAGTACAAAAAGCCGCTCAACCCGCCAATCCATGAAACGGCACCGACAAGCATTTTTGCAAGGTCCAGCCAGGCAGGATTACTGAAGTCCACTTTTTGAATGGTCATGATAGTCAGCGAAATCAGGGTATATAGTTCCATTTTTTTGTTATTGCTAACGCAAAGTTCATAAGAAAATTGTAGTTGAACAAAACGTAAAGCATCTAAAATGAACCTGAAATACATATGATATTGTCATAATGTTATTATTTTCTTACTGGATGTTTCAACTTTGACCCACGCTCGTTAAAAAATGTATTTCCAACATTTCCCTTTTCAATTTTCCTCATAGTACACCTTAGATTTCTGATTTTTTCAGACCGAAAAAAAATTGAAATATTTATCCACATTTTTTAAGACACTATGTAAACGACCGTTTGAACTGAACGCGTAGAGCTTTCCTTGGCTCATCGCTCCTTCCTGAGTGAGTCACAGTACTCGGGGATCGAATACAGCAGGTTTTCTACTGACCTGGTAACTATGAACCAATACAAAACTGTGGACCTGATCCGGTGGCTGTGGACCCCACAAAGTGGGTACAGGCCTGAGATCGATACTGAACACCGGGGCCGAAAGTATAAACCGAATATTCATACTGTGGATCATATATAGAATCTTTGAACCGGACACGGCAACGCTCAACCGGATATAAAACCCGGAGGTCAGACATAGAACCTGTGAGCCGCACATTGAAACTCCGGGGACCGGCAAATAATCGGCGCCAAACAACGTTTTTGTGTGGCAAAGCAACGGTTCGGATCAGGAAAATGAATCGAAAAAACAGATAAACTTTAGAAATAATATTAATTGAATCAGCTTTTTAGACCCCTTTTCGTAACAGAATTGAGAAAATTAAGACATATTTAAATATTTCATGTGTTAAGGGTTAATTCATAATTAGTAATAGTTTAAAAAAAGATTACTTTTGTGCCAATTGTAAACAAGCTCAGCGCCTTTATGAAAAACATACTTAAAACTGCATCGTATACGCTGGTTACCCTAGTGGCCATTGGCGTATTCTGTTTTTATGCTTTTGCTACTGGCAATTCAGATTCCAGTCCATTGAACACCGGTCAGGTGATTAGTGGTGCCGTCCTGCTCATTGCAGCCATACTGGTGCCCGCGATGAAAAGTGCCTTCAAATCTGCAGCAAACAAATAAAGGACAGTTATTTTTCCTCTCTCATCAGATTCTGGAAGAGATCTTTCAGCGCCCTTCGGGCTGCGTGAAATCCGCACATGCCATGCACGCCGCCTCCGGGAGGAGTGGAAGCGGAACAGAGATAGATACCCCGCGCCGAACTGCGGTAAGGAGAAGCGCGCAAAGCCGGCCTGGTAAATAGTTGGGAAAGAGTATTCGCGCCTCCGCCAATATCACCTCCAAAATAATTGTCATTACGTGTTTCCAGGTCTTCCGTGTTCATCACATGCCTTGCTAAGATGGTATCGCGGAAACCCGGCGCAAACCGCTCTACCTGTTCCTCAATCGCAGTAGTCATATCTCGGTTTGAACCGTTGGGAACATGGCAATATGCCCAACCGGTATGCCTTCCGGCCGGTGCCCTAAGCGGATCGGCCAGTGATTGCTGGGCCAGCAAAACGCCTGGTCGTTCCAAATAACTACCACCCCAGACTGCAGATTCCCAGGCAGCAATTTCAGCATAACCGCCGCCCAAATGCACGGTTCCCGCCTTTTTTGCAGCAGGAGTAGTAAAAGGAATCTGCTCCGACAATGCCCAGTCAATTTTAAATACGCCCATGCCATAGCGATACCTGCCGAGCTGCCATCGGTACAATGGCGATAAACGATGGCCGGCAATGGTGAGCAACTGCGCCGGACCCACATCAAGCAAAACTGCATGCGACGAGGGCAGCTGGTCCAGGGACTGAACAGGCATATTCAATTCGATAACGCCGCCCAGGCTTGTAAAATACGCTGCCAGCGCGTTGGCCAAAGACTGAGATCCGCCCTGCACCACAGGCCATCCGCGTTTATGCCCGGCCGTTAGTAACACCAGCCCGATCCCCGAAGAAGCGAGTAGGTTGAATGGAACTTGGGCATGCATGCCGAGTCCTGCCCAGAATCCTTTTGTTTTTTCGGTGACAAACCGTTTCGCAAGCCTGTTGACACTGGAGAGTGCCTTCAGTCCGAAGGCGCCCATTTCGACAGGATGTTTGTAAAAATGAATGGGTCCCAGGATTTCATTACCGATGACAGGCCAGGATTTTACCAGGGGCAGCATGAGTTTCCGGTA
>DATCAO010000080.1:0-5004 GCA_036512575.1 Puia sp. | reverse complement strand
ATCCTGCGGCGCAGCGAGAGGACGCAGTCCTGCGAAAACACTCAGCACATCTTTTCGTGTAGGTATGCGCGTTAGGTAGTCCGCCGCGCCTTCCAGTATAAATCGAATTTCATCTTGTCTGGCAAGAGGTTCCATCTGATGGGCATCCAGCGGCGTATCAGTGGTGCCCACCAGCATCCGGTCGTGCCAGGGAATGGCGAAGAGCACGCGGCCGTCTGCGGTTTTTGGAATCATCAGGGCATCGTGTGGTCCAAGAAATGATTGATCAAATACCAGGTGAATGCCCTGGCTGGGTTGAACCAGGGGCCTGGATTCCGGCGCATCCATGCCCAGCAACTCATCTACAAAAACGCCCGTTGCATTAATCACCGACTTTGCCCTGCAGGTATAATGCAATCCCGTTTCTATATCTGTTACCCTGACGCCGTTAACCTGATCCAAATGTTTGATCAGTCCGGTGACGCGAAAATAATTGATCAGCGTTGCACCTTTTTCAATGGCAGTCAAAGCGAGACTTACTGCGAGTCGTGCATCATCAAATTGTCCGTCGTGATAGAGGACGCCGGATTTCAATCCCTCTTGCCGGATGTTTGGAATCCGCCGGATGAGTTCTGCTTTTGAGATCAGTCGGGAACGACCGAAACTTCTCCTGCCTGCCAGCAGGTCGTATATCGATAAGCCCACCGAATAAAAAATACTGCTCCACCAGGAATAATTGGGTATGATAAAATTTTCATTGCGAACCAGGTGCGGTGCATTGTGCAAGAGAATGCCCCGTTCCCGAAGGGCTTCAATCACCAGCCCGATATTGCCTTGTGCGAGATATCGCACGCCGCCATGCACGAGTTTGGTAGAACGGCTGGACGTGCCCTTTGCAAAATCAGATTGCTCCAGCAGCAGGGTTTTGAATCCGCGCGAAGCCGCATCCACAGCCACACCCAGCCCGGTGGCTCCTCCCCCCACTACGATCAGATCCCACAGGGTGGACGGATCAGCAATCTGTTTCACCATCATTTCCCTCTTTATCTCCATGCCACTCTATTTATGAATCTGTAAATCATTTTCAAACTCCCATACTTCCATACTTCCATACTTTCTTAACGCTCTACCAGTATTTCCGGAATATAATATACGCCCAACCCATTCAATATGGGTTCTGATTTGGCATCGGTGACCCGGATCTGTATCCGGTTCGCATGCCGCATCGGAAAAGTAACCAGCCGGTGATGTCCGATGGTTGTGTGTACTGTTTGATAGACCAGGGAATCTCCATCGAAAAATGAAATGCTGAACAATTTTATACGCTGGCCCTGGCTCACCGCTTCTTTCAGGAAAATACAATTCATCGCGATGGGTCTGTCGAAAACGATTTCAACAAAATCTTTTTTATATTGTTTTCCCAGATTAAAATCACCATTCCCGTCGCCCAGGATATTGGTAATGTTCCGGCCGTTAAAAAAGATCACGGCATTTTCATTTAAGATCAGGTTGTTGATAAAACTTTCCAGTCTCAGCCGCGCAAATCCCATGAGTGCCGCGGAATCAAAGGAAGAAATAAGTCCCCTGCGATCGGGAGGAACATTGAGCAGCAGGTTGGCCCCGCGACCCACCGATTTCAAATAAATATTAAAAAGTTGTTCAGGCGATTTGACCAGACTGTCTTCTGCAGCATGATAAAACCATCCGGGCCGGATGCTCACGTCACATTCGGCAGGTATCCAGTTTTTCCCGTTTACATTTCCCTGGTTCAGGGTATCATTGGGTGGCGCTGAAGCGCCACGCCTGAAGCCGGCTGTGTCGAGCAGGTTCCAGTTGGTTAAACCGGCAAACCCGTTTTCATTTCCAACCCAGCGGGCGTCGGGACCAATATCACTAAATACCATCGTGTTCGGCGCGATCTGGTGCATGGTGGTTTCAAATCCATTCCAGTCGTATTCCTGTTTTTTTCCATTGGGTCCCTCTCCATTCGCACCGTCCCACCAGAATTCAAAAAAAGGTCCATAGCGCTGTACGATTTCTTTCATCATGTTTATAAAAACCTTGTTATAAGCAGGCGTGCCATATGCGGGATGATTTCTGTCCCAGGGAGAAAGATATACACCCAATGCCAATCCGGATTCCCTGCAGGCATCAGATAATTCTTTCAGTACATCACCTTTCCCATTTCTCCAGGAACTCTGCGCTACGGTGTGCGTCGAATAGGCAGTGGGCCATAAACAAAATCCATCGTGATGTTTTGCCGTAATGATAATGCCTGCAGCGCCCGCTGCTTTTGCGATCCTGCACCATTGCCGGCAGTCGAGCGCAACCGGATTGAAAATTTCTTCTTTCTCCGAACCCTTCCCCCACTCCAGGTCGGTAAAAGTATTCGGACCGAAATGCATGAATAGATAAAATGGATTGTTATGCCAGTTCAGCTGTTTTTCTGAAGGATGGGGATAAACAGACTGCTGGGCCCGGCCCGTAAATAAAAGAAAAAAACAAACAGGGATTGCGATGTATTTCATGACTGCCCGGAAATCCGATTGTTTTATGAAACTATGAAATCGGATCAGATAATCCCGATTAGTGACTGCACTATTATTTAGTTAACCTAATTTTACGGCATCAAAATCGACTATGTCATTTTTTAAAGATAAGGTGGTGATCGTAACCGGCGGAAGTGATGGGATCGGAAAGGCGCTAATCGGCATATTGATTGAGTCCGGAGCTAAAGTAGCCACCTGTGGAAGACAATACGACAAACTGTATGCGCTCCAGCTGGAATATTCGCAGTTCATGCTGCATACCATGGTCTGCGACGTGAGCCATGAAGACGAATGCAAAAGGTTTATCCATTCAACGGTTGAAACCTTCGGAACCATCGATATCCTGATCAACAATGCGGGCATCAGCATGCGCTCCCTGTTCGACGACGCAGATACCGACGTGATCCGGAGGTTAATGGATGTGAATTTTATGGGGTCGGTATATTGTACCAAAGAGGCACTTCCTTATATCATCACGCAAAAAGGAACCATCGTGGGTATTTCCTCCACTGCGGGTTACCGGGGTTTGCCGGGAAGAAGCGGGTATTCTGCATCAAAATTCGCATTGCAGGGTTGGCTGGAAGCCCTTCGGATTGAATTGTACGATCTGGGTGTACACGTGATGTGGGTCTCTCCGGGTTTCACAACATCCAATATCCGCAATGCCGCACTGAATAGTGTAGGGGTCGGACAGGGAGAAAGTACTTTGGATGAATCCAAGCTCATGAGCGCTGAAGCCTGTGCCAAATATATTCTGAATGCTATAGAAAAAAGAAAGAGGGTGCTTGTACTTACCTTCACCGGTAAGCTCACGGTTTTCCTGAATAAATTTTTTCCATCCCTGACGGATAAGCTGATACATCGCTATTATTTCAAAAACGGGGAACTGATTAAATGAGGAACCGGTTTATTTTAAAAAGTCTCCACTGATGGCGCTTTTGACCCTTACTTCCGACTTCGGCCTGCAGGATTATATCGCCGGTGCGGTGAAGGGACAACTGCTTCAGGTTGATCCTTCTTTCCGGATTCACGACATTTCCCACCAGGTGGCGCCGTTTAATTATCCACAGGCTGCTTACATCTGCAGAAATGCCATCTGGAATTTTCCGGAAAATACCTACCACATCATCCTGGTGAACCTTTTTGAAAATAAACCAGAACACCTGCTGCTGGCCCGGGCCAACGGACAGTATATTTTTTGTGCGGACAATGGATTATTGCATATGATCCTTCCGGATAAACCGGAGCAGGTGACCGGCATTCCCCTCGATAAAAATGAAATCAAGAACACCCTCTACTGCACCCGCCAGATCGGACTGGCCATCCGGGCTCTTGAAGCCGGCGCCAAACCGGAATCCCTGGGCGACCCGAATATCCGTTATGTCGAAAAAAATGAACTCAGACCCTTACTGGGCGACAATTATATCGAAGGCCAGATTATTTTTATCGACAAATTCGAAAACGTGATCGTCAACATCACCCGGGATGAATTTGAGGCCCAGCGCCGGGGCCGGAGTTTCCGGATCGTTTTTAAAAGGAACGAGATCATTGACCGGATCAGTGAATCCTATGCCGACGTGGCCCAGGGAGAAAAACTGGCCCTGTTTAATTCCGCCAATTACCTGGAAGTGGCCATCAATAAGGGTAATGCCGCCGGCCTCTTCGGACTCCAGGACTTTACCGACCAAAGCCTGCAGCACCACCTCTTTTACCAGACCGTTAGGGTAGTCTTTGAATAGTTGGGGGAATCTGGAAAGTCTGGGGAGTGGGGGGTCTGGGTTTAATTATTTGAATTCCTCAAGTAGCTGGTTTTATAAGTAAACAAATTCTTCCCCAACTTCCCCCACTCCCCCCAACTCCCCAGACTTTCCTTCGCTCTTTAACAATTAATTTCCACACTTTCACACCTCCACACTTCCACATTTTCGGAATAGTTCCGCCAGTCTCTATATATTTGTCACTCCTAAAAATCAATGGACTATGAATTATAAGAAGGTGAATAACCTGACAGGATGGGTGGTAGGTCTTTTTGCCTGCATGGTATATGTGATGACCATGGAGGCTTCCGGCAGTTTCTGGGACTGCGGCGAATTCGTTTCCAGCGCTTACAAATTACAGATCCCCCATCCGCCCGGAGCACCCCTTTTTGTGATGATGGGCCGTTTTTTCATCATCCTTTTCGGAGATAATCCCCTTACCGCCGCCCGTGCCGTGAACTTTATGAGTGCGATCCTGAGCGGGCTGACCATTCTCTTCCTGTTCTGGTCTATCACCCATTTTGCCCGCAAAATGGTGCAGAAAACCGGAATAGCCCTCGATGCCCAGCAGATTTTCACCATTATGGCCGCCGGCGCCGTCGGCGCCCTGGCTTATACTTTTTGCGATTCCTTCTGGTACAGCGCTGTAGAAGGTGAAGTATATGGCTCCTCCTCTTTTTTCACGGCCCTGGTATTCTGGGCCATTTTGAAATGGGAGG
>DATCAO010000079.1:0-4649 GCA_036512575.1 Puia sp. | reverse complement strand
CTGGTCATGCAAGCCCCGTCGGTCACAAAAACATTCTTACAATGGTGAAGCTGATTCCAGCCATTCAACAAAGAAGATTTCGGATCTTTTCCCATGCGGCAGCCCCCCATCTCATGAATATCCCGTCCCGGCGGCCAGTGATTATCATATTGCTGAATATCTTTTACACCGCCGTTGGAAAGCGTTTCGGATGCCTGTTCCAGGAAATCTTTTAAAAGCAACTCATCATTGTGGTCGTAGCCGATATCAGCTACCAGAAGGGGTATGCCCCAGGAATCTTTTTTGTCTTTGCTGAGATAAACCCGGTTGGTTTCTTTTGGAATGGTTTCTCCCTGCATATACATATAACAACCCCAGGACCCGGCTTCTGACAAAGCTTTTTTATAATCTTCTCCGATCTGTGGTCCGTCGGTCGTCGCTCCCCTCCTCCTGAAACATCCCATGAATGCCATATATCCGCCAACAAAATCCATCTCCTGTTTTTTCAGGTTTCGGAAATTGGCCATCATGGATTCTGCCGGTTTTCTTCCGTAATAATAAGTATCCTCGAAACCCGGAATGTTTCCGCCAACAGATCCCCGGTAATTCTGGTGGCAGACATATTTTCCAAGCAGGCCGTTGTCATTACCCAGCCCATGAGGAAACCGGATCGAAGTGGAATTTAACAGGATCAGGTTGGTGTTTAATGCTGATGCATTCATGAAAATGATACGTGAAAAATAGTCTGTTGATTCATGAGTATGCGCATCGATGATGCGCACACCGACCGCTTTATTTTTTTGTTCATCATAGATAATGGAATGAACAACACTGAATGGTCTGATGGTCAGGTTTCCCGTTGCCGCCGCCCAGGGCAATGTGGAGGAATTGGAACTGAAATATCCGCCGAATGGACAACCGCGCATACAAAGATCGCGCGCCTGACACCTGGTCCTTCCCTGCTTTTTATGAATCTCTTTGGCCTCGGTGAGCTGGGCCCATCGGCCATGAATCATGAAACGGTCCTTATATTTCGCACTGATTTTTTTTTGCAGGTATTTCTCAACACAGTTGAATTCAAAAGGCGGCAGGTATTCCCCGTCTGGCATGGCTTCCAGTCCGTCCCTATTTCCACAGATACCTGCAAATGTTTCCACATAACTGTACCAGGGGGCAATATTATCATAACCGATCGGCCATTCAATACCGTAACCATCGCGCGCCGGTGCCAGGAATTCATGTTTACTCCAGCGCGGGCATGCCCTGCCCCAGATCAGTGATTTACCGCCCACCTGGTAACCACGGATCCAGTCGAACGGTTTCTCCTGCACATAAGGATGATCGGCATCTTTGATAAAGAAATGTTTAGTTGATTCATCAAATCCTGCTGCCCTGATGATCAGGGGATTTTCTTTTTTGAATTTCTCAGTAAGATCCTGCCGGTGAGGAAATTCCCAGGGCGCCATATTCGCGGTCGGATAGTCTTTGATATGGACCACATCGCGGCCCCGTTCCAATACAAGCGTTTTTAATCCTGCTTCGCAAAGTTCTTTCGCAGCCCATCCGCCACTGATGCCGGAGCCAATAACGATGGCGTCATATGCATTCAAATATTTCCTTTTTTTAATTCTGAAACTGCATGATCTACGGCACGGGCTGTGAATGCCATAAATGTCAGCGAAGGATTTTGTGTGCTGGTTGAAATCATCGCCGAGCCATCGGTCACAAAAACATTCGGACAATAATGAAACTGATTGAATTTGTTGAGCAGCGATGTTTTGGGATCTTTTCCCATGCGGCATCCGCCCATCTCATGAATATCCAGGCCGGGTGCCTGATGGGTGTCGTTAGATTGCACGTTGGTACATCCCGCCAGTTCCAGCATTTCGAAAGCCTGTTGCATATAATCCTTCATGGATTTTACATCGTTTTCATCATAGTCAACTGAAACAACCAGCTCGGGAATTCCCCAGTTATCTTTCCGGTCTGAGCTTAGACGAACATGGTTTTTTTCTTTAGGAATGGTTTCTCCCTGCATCTGGGAACCCACATACCACCCGCCGGCTTCTGTGAGGCTATTTTTTAACGACGCACCCAATTCTGTTTCTGGCTTGTAATCGCCCTTCGCCCGATCTGCTCCAAAAAATACCATATAACCCCTCTGAAAATCCATCTCCTGTTTATGTACGTTCCTGAAATTGGGCATCATAGGTTGTGTGGGGCGTCGCCCATAATAATATTTATCGCGGGCCCCGTCATAAACTGCATTAACAGTACCCCGGTAATTGTGGAAACAAATATATTTTCCTAGCAGACCGCTGTCGTTACCCAATCCATTTGGAAACCGATTGGAAACAGAGTTTAGTAACAACAGGTTTGAATTGAGGGTAGCTGCGTTTACAAATATCACCCGGGCATAATATTCCACTTCCTGTTTGGTCACGGCATCAATCACACGCACACCGGTTGCCCTTTTTTTATTCTCATCATAAATAATGGAATGCACGACACTGTCCGGTCTTATAGTTAAATTACCCGTTTTTTCTGCCCAGGGAATGGTCGATGCATTGCTGCTGAAGTATCCTCCGAAAGGACAACCCCGTTCACATTCGCTCCTGGCCTGGCAGGGATTCCGTCCCTGCTGCAGATGAATCTCACGGGGTTTGGTCAGGTGGGCACATCTGCCCTGCACCACATGCCTGTCAGTATAATGGGCGTTGATTTTTTGACTCATGGCCGTTTCAACGCAATTCATTTCCCAGGCCGGCAGGAAATCGCCGTCAGGCAGGGTATCCAGTCCGTCGAAATTTCCACTGATGCCCGCAAAATGTTCCACATGAGTATACCAGGGCGCCATTTCATCATAACTGACCGGCCATTCAACGGCATAACCATCCCTTCCCGGTCCCTCAAAATCATATTTGCTCCAGCGCTGGGTTTGCCTGGCCCAGAGCAATGATTTGCCGCCCACCTGGTATCCCCGGATCCAGTCGAACGGTTTCTCCTGCACGTAGGGATGCTCCTGATCTTTCACAAAAAAATGTTGTGAGGTTTCATTGAAGGCATAACACCTGTTCACGATCGGATTTTTTTCGGTGATAGCCAATGGCAACTGTTCCCGGTGTGGAAAGTCCCAGGGATTCAGGGTTGCCGTGGGGTAATCTTTCAGGTGCACGACATTTCGACCCCGTTCAAGAACCAGGGTTTTCAGGCCATGATCACAGAATTCTTTGGCAGCCCATCCTCCGCTGATGCCGGATCCGATCACGATGGCATCATAAGAATGGGCGTCTCTGACACCTGTAGGAATATGCAAAGGATCTCCCGGCATAATGGGCTAAATATTAAATTGGAAATGGTTCAACAACTTAGAAAATTTATCCGAATATTTATGATAATTATTATAATAAGCCTATCTCTGTAATCAGAACCACACTAACACTCCTATGGCCCGAATTGTCCTTTGTGTTGACGACGACCCCGACGACCGGGAACTGATCCGCAATGCTATTTTTAAAGTTGATCCCTCTTACACGGTCACTAATGCAACAAATGGAAAGGAAGCCCTGCAGTATCTGACGCGGGCTGCGGAAACTGAGCTACCCTGCCTCGTCATCCTCGATATCAATATGCCGGTAATGGATGGTAAGCAAACCCTGTTGGAAATTAAAAAGAATAAAAAACTGAAAGAACTGCCTGTTGTGATGTTTACCACTTCCAGTCATCCGGGAGACCTGAGTTTTTGCAGACAACATGGCGCGGAGTTCGTCACCAAACCCGCAAATTTCAATCAAATCACCCGGGAGGCAGAAAAACTTCTGCTTCATTGTGCAGAATAACCAGTCCGCTACTCGGCGTTTTCCGCTGCCATCGGGAGCAGAATGGTGAACTCAGCACCCAGGCCTGGTTTTCCAGTTGCCGATAAGAATCCGCGGTGGCGGTCGACGATTTTTTTGCATAAAGACAAACCCAGTCCTGTTCCTTCGTACTCTTCTCTTGCATTCAGTCTGGCAAAGCTGTGGAAAATCCGTTCCGCATCCTCCTGCTCAAATCCAATACCATTATCTTTAATGATTAGGCGGAAATAGTCTTTTTGATTGCGGATCACTTTTCCGGATATCACTTCAATGACCGGCAGGATTTCCGTTCCGGAAAACTTCAGTGCGTTGGAGATCAGGTTATAGAATAACTGGTATATTAAAAGAGGGTATCCTTCTATTTTGGGTAAGGGGTCGCTATTAATCATGGCCTTCTTTCTAAGAATAACCACTTCGAGGTCCGATTCAACAGACCGGATCACTTCGTTTAAATCAATGGTCTCTATCCCCTGCTGGAATCCATCCATGCCCGCATAACGCAACACGCCATCCATCATAAGAAGCATTCGATCCGATGCACTTTGTATTTTGGACAGATAGAGTTTCACCTGATCATTGAACTGCTCGTTGAATTCTTCTGAAAGCAACTCGCTGTAAATTTTTATTTTCCTGATGGGCTCTTTCATATCGTGGCTCGCTACATGCGCAAATTGTTGCAGGTCCTCATTGGATCTCTCCAGTTCTTCTGTTCTTTTTTTTACGAGGAATTCCAGTTTCTCTTCACTTTGCCGCAAAAGTGCTTCCGCTTGTTTTTGTTCATGAATATCCGTAAAGGCCCCAACCCATTTAATA
>DATCAO010000078.1:0-2389 GCA_036512575.1 Puia sp. | reverse complement strand
AAGGAGGGATTTTAGTTTTGTTCACCCACTTGCCGTTTACATAGAGATAAAAATTATCCCCCGGTTTAACAGATGAATCTATGCTGGCAAGGTCGAGAAACTTTTTATCGTTACCCTTTCCTGTTTCTGTTTGACTACATGAAGCAAAAACCAGGATGGAAAAAACACAGCCGAAAAAAACATAATATTTGTTCATAAAAAATGAATGGTGGCGCTCAATTTATGCGAATTCTGCTGTTTACTAAAATAATTGGAGCATTTCTTACATTTAATCCCCCAAAAGAAGTTAAATATGAAAGCAGCCAGACGTAACCGTTATATTTTTGTCAGGATTATTGTATTTGCCGCCTTTGTGTTTTCGGCATCTCAGAGTCCAGCTCAGAAAATCCTGCAGGTTGCAGTGGCTGGACTTGCACATGACCATGTCCATAGCATCCTTAACCAATATAAAAAAGGGGAAGTGCTGATTATAGGCATTGCCGAAACGGATGAACAACTGGTTCAGAGATATAAAAAAACCTACCAGTTGCCGGATTCCCTGTTCTATCACGACCTGAAAACTTTGTTGAAACATAAGAAACCTGATGCAGTATTGGCTTATAATGCCATCAATGAACACATCGGTGTGGTAGAAATCTGTGCGCCACTTGGAATATCCGTGATGGTTGAAAAACCGCTGGCCACACAGGTAAAAGATGCCGAGCGTATAGCTGATCTGGCCCGGCAGTATCATATTCAAATTTTGACAAACTATGAAACGACCTGGTATAACAGTAACCAGCAACTCTACTCAATGACCAGGGCATCGGAGCAATTCGGAGAGATTAGAAAAATGACTGTCCATGACGGGCACAATGGTCCCAAAGAAATCGCCTGCAGTCCTGACTTCCTGAACTGGCTGACCGACTCCGTCAAAAACGGCGGGGGTGCGCTGATGGACTTCGGATGTTACGGCGCCAACCTGATGGTTTGGCTGATGAATGGAAAATCTCCTGTTTCTGTCTCAGCGATTACCCATCATCTTAAACCGGTTCTTTATCCTTATGTGGATGATGATGCCACGATACTTCTGCAGTACACTGATGCTACCGGCATCATTGAAGCTTCCTGGGATTGGCCTTTTGGCATCAAGGATCTTGAAGTTTTCGGAACAAAATCCTATCTCCACGCGCTCAATGGTAATACCCTGCAACAACGCAACAAAGACGTTTATGAAAATATACCGTTGAAACCAGCGACTTATTCAAACAATATTCAATACCTCGCAGATGTGCTCAGTGGGAAACTGGAGCCGGGTCATGATCTTTCTTCACTTGAAAATAATGTGATCGTTGTGCGAATCCTGGATGCGGCACGCCGGTCTGCGCGGGATGGAAAAAAAATTATCTTATAATGTCATCACCGCGTCACACTACACACCGTTGACAACCGATAACATGCCATTCATATAAATAAATGGGTTGCAATCATTTAGCTCATCTACATTTACCGGGATCCTGTTTACTTTTTTTGACATAACCACAATGTTCTGCATAAAATTAGAAGATTATATCCTGCCATGCTCCAGTTCGAACGGGTATATAAATCCTATGACCAGCAAGCGGTCCTTGAGATTCCCAGACTAACACTGGGAAAGAATATTTACTGGCTGCAGGGACCTAACGGTTCCGGTAAAACAACCTTTCTCCGAATGCTTGCAGGACTTGTCCCTTTCAAAGGTACTATTTCACTCGATGGTATCAACTTGCGGGAACAGCCATTGCCTTACCGCCGACTCGTAAGTTTTGCCGAAGCGGAACCACTCTATCCCACATTCATTACTGGAAATGAATTGGTCAGCTTTTACAAGGATATTCGAAAAGCAGATACCAAACAGACAGATATGCTGATTGATTTTTTCAGGATGCACCGGTTTTTACTGCAACCCGTCGGATCTTATTCAAGCGGCATGATCAAAAAGTTGTCATTGCTTCTGGCTTTTATCGGAAGGCCTTCACTTATATTGCTGGATGAACCGTTGTCCACCCTGGACGAAGGAGCGGTCCACTTTATGCCCGACCTGATTAACGCTTATCATAAAGAATTCAGCACCAGTTTTATTTTCAGCTCCCACCAGCCTTTCAACTCTTATACACAGGCCATTCACAAAATTCAAATAGTTGATCAATCGCTGCAGTTAATCGCATGAAGATCTATTGCACCATATTGATCAGGTCTTTTGTTAAACCATTCTACCGCCAGCATGCTGGTTTTTTTACTTTTTTATTTATTGTTTTATTTGGTGCAGTAGGCAGGGTAGATGGAGCCGGCTTGGTTGATTTTCATTTTTCCCTGATACAGGGTATGCTCAAAAATCCATTTGCTTTCCTGTTGATTTTATTTCTGTGGC
>DATCAO010000077.1:0-17364 GCA_036512575.1 Puia sp. | reverse complement strand
CAGCTTTAGGATTTTTCCTTGGATTGTATAAAGAATTTCCGCTCAGCATGCCAATCAGCATGGCTGCCTCATCTACAGTAAGCTGGTCCGGTTCCTTTTGAAAAAAAGTGCGGCTGGCATTTCGGATGCCATACACATTATCGCCGAATGGTACTGCATTCAGGTAGAGGGCCAGTATTTCTTCTTTGGTGAAATTTCTTTCGAGGCGCACGGCGGTTATCCATTCTTTCAGTTTTTCAATGACCCGCCGGGCCGCATTGTGGGAACCCTGGCCCAGCATATATTTAGCGAGCTGTTGGGTGATGGTGGATCCGCCCCCCGCATGACCCAGTTTTACGATGGCCCGTATCACACTCATTCCATCGATGCCGGAATGATCGTAAAACCGTTTGTCTTCTGTTGATAAAAGGGCGTTGATGGCATTTTTGGAGATATCATGGTATTCAACATTACTCCGGTTGCTCTTATCCTTATAGTATTTCCCCATCAGGGTGCCATCATCGGCATAGACTTCCGATGCCAGCATGATGGAGGGGTTTTCCAGTTCTTTCAACGAAGGGAGGGACCCGAACACACCAAAATTGATCAGCACGAGCAGAAAAATAAAGAATGCAAGTCCGGCAAAAAATATCTTCCAGAATATTGGGTTGGCCTTACGCATATCAATGTTTTATATCAGGGTATTACTATTAATGGTCATTTACCGGGTTGAAATTTTTCAGGTGCATAGACCGATAAAAATTTCTTATACAGTTGCAGGTCTTTGTTCGCTTTTAGAATTTCCAGGTTCTGGTCGTCAATCACAATAAAGTAATACTTGGTAGCCGGCAGCCAGGGAATAATTTCCCGCGGTGCTGCGTTACCGGTTTTATCCAGGTAGGTCAGTGCCGCTGTCGTATTATCAAATCCCCGAATGACCATCAGTTTGACGGTATCATTGATTTCCTGTTTGCTGGTTTCATAATTCTTACTATAAAAATTCTCCCGGTTATAACGGTCGAATGCATTTTTGGATTCGGTTACATAAACGGGATCCACCTTTGTCATGACCAGAACGACCGACTGGGGTTTGGCCGGTGACCAGGTAAAAGGCGAAATAAAGAGTGCCTGTCTTTTCAGCTGCGCCGAATCCGGTTTTTTTATTACAATCTGGCCGCTGTCTTTTACCAGCGGAACGGCCGTTACGTTCGAGGGCTTAGGAGCCGGCGGCTCTGCTTTTTTCGGTTGATCATTTCCGTTAGCGACCCTTGCGATGCTGTCTTCGGGTAAGCGGGTAACGTGCAGGTTTCTTAAATAATTTTCTATTCTTTCCCTTTCATTCAGCACCCGCAGTACGTTTTTGGCTTTTGCGGCCATCTGAGAACCCTGGTATTTTACAATGATTTTATTCAGTGTCACTTTTCCAATGCTGTCGTAACGGTAATGGATATAGTAGAGCGCCTCGATATAGAGTAATTGTGGTGTCCAGTATTTCTCTCCATAGACACTATCCAGTTTCAGTTTTTCCGCTGCGGCCTCGTCAAAATGTCCTTCAATCAGCTGTTCGTACACTTTTTCATATGCTGCGGTTGCCTGTGTTCTGACCGGCATGTCCGGCGGGCCCTGCTGTGGATGCTCGATCATAGCCAGATAACGGCCGGATGGAAATTTTTCTTTCATACGTGCCAGCATCCGGGCGGCATTGAGCGAGTCGTCCAGGTGGATATAACAATAGTATTGATTGAAAAGGGCCTCCTGGTAAAAACGGCTATCGGGAAATTGGGTTTCGAGGCTATCGTAGGTCCTGATCGCGGATCGATAATCCGGGATATAATCCTGTAGTGCTTTTCCGAGAGCAAACCATGCGTTTTCAACGGAATCCCTGGACAGTTTCATTTTTTCGGGACTGAGCGGCAGGCCATCGAGCAGTTTTTGTGCTGTCAGCGTGGGAATGACGGGAGCTACAGTGCCGGGTTCAGCGCCATTCAACTGAAGATTGCTGGCCGGAGTGAGTCCTGTTACCTGGCGGTTGATCATGGACTGGGCTTCCCAGAAATCGACATTCGGCCGGTTGCCCCACCTGGATTTAAAATCATTATAACCTTTAGCTTTTATTGACTGGTTATAAAAATACCATTCGCCCACCTGGTTATTATTAAACAATCCACCGTTCGCATTATTGGATGAAAAACCATAACCTCCGGATCCGTTGCTATTGTCTTCCTCTGCCAGCCCCTGTTGTTTACGGTAAGCGCGCAGCATTTTTTTTATAAAGGCATCCCGCTCGGCCGGAGTCATTTCTGCTATGCGCTGAAGACTGTCCTGGCGCTGGATCACCAGTATTTCCGGAACGATCCGGCTCAGCGCCAGTTTTCTGTCCTGGAGCATTTTTAAAGAGTCAGCAATTGCCGGGTCGTTCGCATTAATGCTGTCATACGCATATTTTGCCTGCGGATACATTTTGTCGTCCATAAATATCCATCCGAGTTTGAGAAAAGCCCGGTCCCTGTTATATCCCAGTCCGTTTGCGTGCTCAATACATTTTTTATAGTATGCCCTGGCGGCCTGTTTGTTATTTCTTTCCAGCTCCAATTCCGCAGCAACATAATATATGACGTCGAGGTAAGGTTCATAAATTTCCTTCCTGGCCATGCGCCTGAGGGCGTCGAGATTTTTTTGAATATAAACCGCCCGCGTCTCATTTCCTGTATTCTGCCTGCTGGCATTGAGTAGAGCAAAAACTTCAAGGCCGGGATCCAGTGTATTGGAGGCGGCTTTTTCGTACCAGGATTTTGCTCCCGCGGGGTTGCCTGAGCGTTCATCCATTTGCGCAATCAGGTATTCCCATCTGGCTTTTTCGCCCTGGTCGGTTGTGTTGTCCAGGGCAAGACTGAGGTGGTAAGCCGCACTGTCCCATTGTTTGATCTTATAGAACCATAAAGCCTGCATTTCATGGAGAGAGGGTTTCAGGCGATTGGGGAAATTCGGATCCTGTTTGAGGATTTCAATGAGCACGGAGCCACGGTCCAGTTTGCCTTCCTGGAAATCATTGCGGATCTGCCAGATAAATGACTCATTGCGGCTGGGGGGTTGGCTGAATGCCTTCTTGGCTATATTTTCTTTTTCATTGGTGGAAATGGTAAATGCATTGCCGCCTTCCTGGTTACTGCCTATGGGAAGTGCGTATCCGTCCGCGTCCCGGGGTGCATAAGCGTAGTTCACAAATTGAAAGAGGATATGGGCTGAATCGAGGTTATTTTTATAAAAATAAGCCCGGCCCATCAGCATATATAAATTATCATTCCAGCTGTTCCGCAGGTCGTGCAGCAGGATGGCTGTATTTACCTTGTCAAGTACGGAATCCAGATTTCGTTTGTCTTTCGACGTGGTCTCCAGTGTGTAATTGTAGAAAGGCAGAAGCTGGGTATAATCCTCCCTGAACTGGGCTTTTGCCCTTGCCAACACCTCGTTCAATTTGTTATTGGCGTTGAAATAGATATTGTACTGGGTGATGGTATTCTGGACCAGGGCCCGGGATACGGTCCATTTGGTTTCTGTCGTCTTCTCATAACCCAGGGTACGGTTTTCGTACCTGGGCGGTTTCTTCAGGTCATAGTCAACACCCACCTGACCAGAAACGTTCAGGCAAAAAAATAAATAAATGCATATGAATGCGGTAACGATCCGTTTCACCCTTCGTCCTTTAGGATAACCATGCAAACTAAATAGTTATTAACTGATATTCGCGAAATTTATTTCAAAAATCCAGCAATTTAAGGCTGTTTTAACCTGCAAACCAATAACTTGTTATCTTTAGGCTGCAATATCCCGATATGGCCAAATTCGATGCCAACTCCACGCTGAAGAGATTACAAAACCGGTACAGGCTGGTGGTCATGAACGACGACACCTATGAAGAAGTGGTTACTTTCAAACTCTCCCGTCTCAGCGTATATGTATTTCTCAGCACGGTTTTTGTGTTACTTACCGGTCTCACAGTCGCTTTAATTGTGTTTACTCCACTAAACTTTATATCCCCGGATATGGGGATTTAAATAATACTAAGGAGTTGCGTGAACTAAAAATACGTACTGATTCGTTAGAGCAGGAGATGAGGTACCGGGACCAGTATTTCCAGGGACTGAAAAATGTGCTTGAAGGCAGCAGTTCGGTGAAAACGGATACCACAGCGCTAAAAATTCCGAAAGCGGAAAAAATTGACGATTAAAATCTGATATCAATGTTTAATAACAAATCCAAATCTGAAGCGACAGAAACCACAGTACCATCCGGCAGTGCCAGCCTGATCGGCAGCGGAACCTCCCTGAAAGGCGATATTACCAGCAGCGGCGATCTGCGGATCGACGGAACCCTGGTGGGTAATATCATCTGTTCCTCCAAAATCATCATCGGTGCAAACGGTGTGGTGGAAGGCGACATCAGTGGCCAGCAGGCTGATATTATGGGCAAGGTAACGGGCACGATCAAAGTAAAGGAGCTGCTCATGCTGAAGAGCAATTGCCAGGTCAATGGCAACCTCTATTCTGCCAAACTACAGATCGAACCCGCCGCCAGTTTTAATGGTCAATGCCATATGCTTCAGGAGCAACCGGCTGTAAATACCGGTAAATCCGGGCATTCATCCGCAAAGGATGATTATTCCAAGTCACCGACGCTGGCTATTTCGTAAGGCTGGAGGCTTGACGCTTGAGGCTTGAAGCGGATTGCACATTTCGCGTTTCGCATTGGGCGTTATGCCTATTCATGATGCATCAAGTCATTAATTCTAAGCCTCAAGCCTCAAGCGTCAGGCTTCAAGCCTTAAGCTTTACGCCTTAAGCCTAAAAAGGGTATTTTTGCCGGGATTTTTACACTATGCCCACAGCATCCGGAAATAAAGCACTGTTTCCTGTTATTTATTTTTTCCTGATAATAAATATCTGCCTGTTTTCATTGCAGTGGCTCTTGCCTTTGTCCGGGGTAAACTACAGGGTTTTGCGTATCGGGAACCTGTTGCTTTTCCTCGTTGGCTGTATATCTGTCCAGATGACGGTAAAGGCCCTTACAGACAAGAATACCCAGGTCTTTCTCAAGATGATCTATGGTTCATTCCTGTTGAAATTTTTTGTATTCGCGGCAGCTGCATTTACCTACATCAGTATGTATAAAAAAGAAGTCAACAAGCCCGCGCTTTTCGGCTGTCTCGGACTGTATGTTTTTTATACGGTCATCGAAGTACGCTCGGCTATGAAACAGAGCAAGAAGTCTAATGCCTAAAAAGGAAGCGCCACTCTCATATCTGGATAATTACCTGCCCGCCGGCGCTTCAGAAAAAGTTCTGGAATACCTGCACCGCTACCAGGTGCACCTGACTATTACCCGAAGCCGCAAAAGTATACTGGGTGATTATCGTCATGCCACGGGATCAGACAATCACCGCATCAGCGTGAACGGCAGTCTGAATAAATATGCATTCCTGATTACCCTGATCCATGAAGTTGGTCATCTGATTACTTTTCAGCAATATGCCAACCGGGTCAATTCGCATGGCAGGGAATGGAAGTTAGCCTATCGGAAGGTATTGGAGGATTTTTTGCACTTGAAATTGTTTCCAACTGATCTGCATCAGGCCTTGTTGAAATCGCTGCACGACCTGCCGGCGAGCAGCTGTTCCGATGTAAACCTGACGCGGGTGCTGAAGAAATATGATGTCAGGGACAAAACCATTTTGGTGGAAGATATTCCTGAAGGAGCGCTGTTCAAGACCTCGGATGGAAAAATTTTTAAGCGGGGAAGGCAGATCCGCAAACGTATTGAATGTCCGGAGCTGCGCACGGGGAAACTCTACCTGTTTAGTCCGGTATATGAAGTGGAGCCCGTGTATACATAATTCAGGAACCGATGATCGCCATCAGGCTATAGAGCATAATAACGGTAATGACAACAATAGCGAGGAAGGGTTTGTGGGCGGATTTCATGGAAGCATTTTTCGTTTTCGTAGATTGGATCTTAACGTCAAGATATTTCATTTATTTTTCAGAAGCAAGCTTTTTGATCATCATTTTTTTCATTGCCAATTCGGGCCGTCCCATTAACTTTGAAACATGCCGGAAGCCATCGTTGAACTTAAGAATGTGAATATTTACCAGTCGGATGCCCTGATCCTGGAACATGTAAATATTGTCGTGAATAAGGCTGAGTTTGTTTACCTGGTCGGGAAAACAGGCACGGGTAAATCCAGCCTGTTGAAAACCATGTACGGAGATCTGACCATGCGGGAAGGGGAGGGAACGGTAGCCGGTTTCAACCTCAGGGATATGAACTGGAAAAAAGTTCCTTATCTCCGTCGGAATCTGGGTGTCGTATTCCAGGATTTTCAGCTGCTTACAGACCGAAATGTGGTTGACAACCTGAAATTCGTTTTAAAAGCGACGGGCTGGAAGGATGAAAGACTGATGACCGAAAAAATTAATGACGTATTAGATAAAGTGGGATTAAAATCCAAGGGTTTTAAAATGCCTTATGAAATGAGTGGAGGGGAGCAGCAGCGGGTAGATATAGCCAGGGCCCTGCTGAATTCTCCCAAGCTCATACTGGCTGATGAACCTACCGGCAACCTCGATCCCGAAACATCCGACGAAATCATGCAACTCCTTTTCCAGATTTCGAAGGAATATGGTACCACGGTGATCATGGCTACCCACGATTACCGTGTGGTCAATAAATTTCCTGCACGCACCCTGCGCACTGAAAAAGGGAAGGTCTTCGACAACGCTACCATATCTGTGCAATAAGCTTTCCTGCTGTTTGCCGGTTGTTGTACTGGCCGAGTAAATTTTCCCTTCGAAATTGTAAATCCATAAATGTAAAAGGGCGGTCGTACCATGTGCCGACAAGTTCCTTGAATTCCGCAGCTCCGGCCGCAAGATGACAAAGCTCCTGCAGGCCCGTACCTTCCACTGCTTCCGCGTTGACCACACAATGCCGGCCATTAAAAAGCGCATTCAGCAATTTCAGTTTTATCCCGGTGCAGTTAAAAGAGGGGATTACATGGATCTGGGCCTTCGTAATAATATCTTTCAATTCCTGATCGCTGGGGTCGGGAACCAAACAGCAATTTTTGTAACGCGATACAACCCGGTATAATTTGGCGCTGGGATTTTTTCCGGCTATGAGAAAGGGTGCAGGCAGGTCGTTAAATACATTTTCCAATAACCAGATAGCGGCTTTTTCATTTTCTTCTACCGATAAATTTCCGTGGTAAAGACAATAGCAGCCTGTTCCCTGGGGAGATTCAATGTGCTGGAAAGGCAGAAATACCGGGATTACCGAAATGTTTTTCGACTGATAACTGATGGCCGCAAGGTCTGCGTCGGACTGCGTTACGGCCAATACGGGCCAATTCGAAGCGATCCGCCGTTCGTATTTTTTAAGTACTGCGCTTTCATGCAGGTAGTATAGTTTTTTTAACCAGGAATTGCCGCATCGGGCGAGTTGTTTATAATATACCGATTCCACATTGTGCAGGCGGAGCAATATTTTTCTGGAAGTAAACCGGTCGTCCTGCAACAAATAAGTGCAGTGGACTCCCTCCAAAAGGATCGGATATTCATCCTGCAACAACCTTTCCAGTAATTCGGGACTTGAGCGTGAACAGACGATATAAGGAATCTGGTGGGAGTATCCTTTGTGGCCCGTGCGTCGCTGGTAATAAAACACTTCTTTACAGAGGGTATTCAGGATGGGTTGTTCTTCGCGGCCGCTGGTAAAACAGTGCAGGATGATGTGAATACCCTCTTCATGTAAAGTGCTGATCTTGTAATAGAGGTCGAAGACACCACCATAATCCGGAGGATAAGGAACGTCGTGGCAAACAATATGAAGCGTTCTGTCTTCCATTTATTGATTAACCGTATCCCTTTCTACTTGTTTAAAAATATCCAAAACTATTTTACTTTCATTTTCCCAGTTGAGTTCCTGCCGGGCCCTCCAGGTATTCTGTTTCCATCGGTTCAGCAGTTCCGGGTCTGCAAAAATCTCTTTGATTTTCCGGGCGATGTGTTCGGGCTGATGGTCCTCAATAATGGCTCCGACATCATATTGGTTAATGATTCGCTCCTGTTCGATCAGCCTGCTGGACAGCACGGGCACCCCGGCATGCAGGTATTCGAAAAATTTATTCGGCAGGCTGTATTTGTGATTGGGAACGGAAGGCTTATCAATGGATATCCCAAGTTTCGCTTTGCGGGTAAAATGTGCAAGGACTTCAAAAGGCATTTTTTGTATCAGGGTTATTTTTTCAGTCAGCTGATTCCCTTCAATCATTTTTTCCAGCTTTTTGAATATGTCGCCGCCACCGATGATCAGTAAATGAAAGGCAGGTTCCAGGAAGATCATGGCATAGACCATCTCTTCCACGCCCCGAAACTCATTGAGACCGGCACCTTGGAGCAACAGGAGATTTTTATCTTCAGGGATATGGGCTTCGACGGACCTGATCCAGTTGCGTTCTTCTTCGGTCACGTCTTCCACTTTGGCCTGAAGTATGGGGATATTTCGTACAACCTGCAGTTTTTTCAGGTAGTCTCTGCGGTACATGTTCCGAATGGATTCGGATACGGTATATATGTATTTCAATCTGGCAAATACCCGGGCCTCGATGAATTTCCAAATGGAACTGCGCAGGGGTTTCTGATCCATCCCCGCCATGCCCAGAAAATATTCATGGCTGTCATATACGATTGGCTTTTTCCTGAAGCGGGCAACACCCAGCGTGGCAGGCATCACGTCCAGGTCGTTTCCCAGGTAAATATCGGCGGGTAAGCGGAATAAACGAAGAGAGAGGCGGATATTGAATTCCAAATAGAAAAGAGCGGTACTGTTAAACCAGGTTTTTATCCTATCAGTTTGATAATCACGTGGTTTCAACTCCATACTTCCTTTTTTGCAAGAGCCGACCAGGAATACGCGATATCCGTTTTCACTAAGGGTCTGGCAGGTCCGGTGGACGCGGGAATCTGTAACCAGGTCAGATATGACGGTTACGATAACCAGTTTACCATCAAATGGATACAGGTAGGAATTCATATGAAGACGGGCTTATCCATAACCAGGGATTTTCAATAAAACGTCATAATTCGCAAATAATTCTCTACCTTCGCGCACAAATTAGTAGAATATTACTTGGATGCCTTAAAAAAATTGAGATGCCTTATTTGACAAAAGAAAAAACAGCGGAATTCTTCACAAAGTTCGGAACGAACGCAACAAATACCGGATCAATCGAAGCGCAGATCGCGTTGTTGACTGAGCGGATCAATCGTATTTCCGAGCACCTTCAGGAAAATAAAAAAGATTTCTCTACGCACCGCGGGCTGATGCAGCTGGTCGGTAAAAGAAAAAGACTATTGACTTACCTGAGCAACAACGACCTGCAAAATTACCGCCAGCTGATCGAGAAGATCGGTCTCAGAAAATAAACAGATTCCCAACGCCGACGTTGGGTTTATTTTTTCAGAAAGCGGGTTTCATTTTCGTTTTTAACCGTTTCAGGATTCCTCCTGCTTACAGTTCAGACCGACCATAACAAACGATTCATTATGTTATCACAGCCATTTAGCGTAACCTTTACTACCGGTGAAGGATTGCCCATATCCATTGAAACAGGAAAACTTGCCCGTCAGGCAGACGGCGCCGTAACGATACGCCAGGGGAATTGTATCATCCTGGCTACCGTGGTAGCGAATAAGGAGCCCCGTGAGGGACAGGAATTTTTCCCGCTTTCCGTAGACTATCAGGAAAAATTTGCTTCGGCCGGCAGGATCCCGGGATCTTTTTTTAAAAGAGAAGCACGGCTGAATGATTATGAAGTGCTCACCAGCCGCTTAATCGATCGCGCCCTGCGTCCTTTATTTCCAGAAGATTATTTCTGCGATGTACAGGTTTTGGTTACCCTGGTTTCCAGCGACTCTGAAATTTTACCCGATGCATTGGCAGGCCTGGCTGCGTCCGCGGCCCTGGCTATTTCAGATATTCCCATTAAGGAAGTGATCAGTGAAGTGCGTGTGGCCAAGGTAGATGGAAAATTTATTGTGAACCCCACCCGTACCCAATTGGAAGCTTCATCTCTTGAATTCCTGATTGCCGCCACAGAAAAAAATCTGATGATGGTGGAAGGTGAAGCGGATGAATGCAGTGAAGATGATCTGATCAGGGCGCTCGAAGTTGCCCATGACGCAATCCGTGTACAAATAAAAGGGCAGCTTGAACTCCGCGAAAAAGTGGGCGTTAAAGAAAAAAGAGATTATAAGAAGCCGGAAACCAATGAAGAGCTGAATGAAAAAGTAAAAGCATTTACCAGGGATAAGATCTATCAGATCTCCAAGGCCGGCAGTAGCAAACACCAGCGCAGCGAAGCTTTTGACCAGCTGAAAAAAGAACTCATAGAAAGCCTGGGTGCTGAAGTGACGGATGCGGATAAAAAACTTGCCAAAAAATATTACGCGGACCTGCAATGGGAAATCGTGCGCAACATGATTGTGGATGAAAGAGTCCGCCTGGACGGGCGTAAGCTGGACCAGGTGAGGCCGCTGGCAATGGAAACCGATCCACTGCCTACGCCACACGGTTCCGCATTGTTTACAAGGGGCGAAACGCAGGCCCTGACCACCGTTACACTGGGTACACCACTGGATGAACTGCTGGTGGAAAGTGCAGCGAAATCCGATTACACCAAATTTATCCTGCATTATAATTTTCCACCTTTTTCAACAGGGGAAGTGAAGATGATGCGTGCACCGGCACGTCGGGAAGTAGGCCATGGTAATCTGGCTATGCGTTCCCTGAAAAAGATGATGCCGGGAAATGACTATCCTTATACCGTTCGTGTGGTGAGTGATGTGCTGGAATCGAATGGCTCTTCATCTATGGCTACCGTTTGTGCAGGCTCCCTTGCCCTTATGGATGCGGGTGTACCCTTTCCCAAACACGTGAGTGGCGTGGCCATGGGATTAATCTCCAGGCAGTCAGACAATAAATATGCGGTGCTTACAGATATCCTGGGAGACGAAGATCATCTGGGTGATATGGATTTCAAAGTCACCGGGACAAGAGACGGAATCTGCGGTGTGCAAATGGATATTAAGGTTGACGGATTGAGCATGGATACGATGCGCGAAGCGCTGGAACAGGCCCGTAAGGGAAGACTGAATATTCTGGATGCGATGTATGAATGTATCCCTTCTGCCAGGCCGGAAGTGAAACCGCATGCGCCAAGAATGGAAAAATTATTTATCGATAAAGAATTCATCGGGGCCGTAATCGGACCAGGTGGTAAAATCATACAGGAGATTCAAAGGGAAACCGGCGCGACCATTAATCTTGAAGAAGTGGGCAACCAGGGAGAGGTGAGTATATTCAGTCCCTCAAAAGAAGGGCTGGATAAGGCGGTGGCCTGGATCAGGGGAATCGTCGCAGTGCCAGAGGTTGGATCTGTTTACGAGGCCAAGGTGAAATCGGTAATGCCTTACGGTGCGTTTGTTGAATTCCTGCCGGGTAAGCAGGGACTGCTGCACATTAGTGAAATCAGCTGGAAAAGACTTGAAACCATGGATGGTGTATTAAATGAAAATGACATGGTGAAAGTGAAACTGATCGGCGTGGATAATAAAACCGGAAAGTTCAAACTGAGCCGGAAAGTGCTCATGCCGAAACCAGAGGGACGTCCGCAGGAGCAGCATCAGGATGATAAGGCTTAAGGCTTGAGGCCTGAGGCTTGAGGCCTGAGGCGTAAGGCTTAAAGCGAAAAGCACAATGCTGAGTTGGGAAAAAATTGAACAGGCGATTTAAAATATAATTGAGCACCTTTATGGTGCTCTTTTTTATTTCAAGGATCATATCATTTTCAAATTTGCGTAAAGTCTTGTGCCTTGTGCCTCAGGCCTCACGCTTTAAGCCTCACGCCTCAAGCCCGTTATGAACCGCTACATCCAGATTACGATCGATACCAAAGACCCTGAGGAATCGGATATGCTTGTTGCCCGCCTGAGCCAGGCCGGGTTTGAGGGATTCGAAGAGGAACCGGACAAGCTGCACGCCTTTATTCCTGAAACATTATATGATCCGGCTGCAGTAGAGAAAATCGTAGGCGAAGTAAAAGGTGTTGCCGATCCCTATCATACATTTTTCAAAATACAATGGATTGAAGCCCGGAATTGGAATGCGGATTGGGAAAAAGATTTTGAACCGGTGATTGTGGATGATTTCTGCTGCATACGGGCAGATTTTCACCAGCCTGTTCCTACAGTTCGCTATGACCTGGTGATCACGCCAAAAATGAGTTTTGGAACCGGTCACCACGCTACGACTTACATGATGATTGCGACCATGCAGCATCTGGATTTCAAAAACCGTTCAGTTCTGGATTTTGGTACGGGCACGGGCGTGTTGGCCATCTTGGCCAGCAAACTGGGCGCAGATACTGTTTTGGCCATCGATTCCGATGACTGGAGTATCGAAAATGCCCTGGAGAATGCGGCCGTCAATGCCTGCCCGGCCATCCGGGTGGAAAAAAAGGATTCCCTTGACGGGATTGGCCGTTTTGACATCATCCTGGCCAATATCAACCTGCGCGTCATCCTGGAAAACCTGAAAAATATACGACAACATTTGACCGGATCAGGCGTTTTTATAGGCAGCGGCGTGCTGGAATCCGACGAGGAAAAAATCAGGACAATAGCCGCCAGCGCCGGTTTCACCCTGGAACGAGGTAAAACCAAAGACAATTGGATGTGTTTCAGTTTAAAAAATCAGGTACCCGGGTGAAATCGACAAGGTTTAATAGCTTTTTTTAATTAATTTTGAAATCCAAGTATTCCTGTCGTCCATGAAGGAAGTTTTATTTATTCTGTTTGCCTACCTGATCGGTTCGATTCCTACGGCAGTTTGGATCAGCCGTTATTTTTTTGGCGTGGACATCCGTGATTACGGCAGTGGTAATGCCGGAGCAACCAATACATTCCGTGTTCTGGGTTCCAAATGGGGCTGCATCGTGATGTCGGTTGATATATTGAAAGGGGTTATAGCCACCAGCCTGTACATTGTACTTCCATTTTATATGCATAATGAATGGGACCGGACCAACCTGATGGTCGGCCTGGGTCTCGCGGCCGTTGTCGGTCACATATTTCCGTTATGGGCTGATTTCCGGGGAGGAAAAGGAGTGGCCACACTATTTGGTATGATACTGGCGATTCAACCCCTGGTGGCCTTATACTGTGTTGGTGTTTTTCTGCTTTGTCTTTACCTGACCCGTTTTGTTTCCCTGAGTTCCATTCTGGCCAGTATAGCTTTTGCGGTGTTGATCCTTTTTATTTTCAATGAAAAGGAACCGCTTTACCGTGCTTTTGCCATTGCCGTTGCCCTGCTCGTGATACTTACCCATCAGAAGAATATCAGCCGTCTGCTCAGGGGCAGTGAGAGTAAGATCCCGATTTTGAAATACCGGGATAAAAAAAGGCCCCGCAGGCCGGGTTCACCAATCTGACCCTTCTAACTTAACGTACAGTAATTCAATCGCTTACCCTGTTTCATTAAAATTAACGTGGAAATACCCTTTTTTGACGCGAAAGACGAGTAAAACGATCTTTTTGTTATACTTATGGTTAATTTATCGTTACCTTTGCAGCCCCTGAAGGCGATTCCGTAAACAAAAACTTATAAAGCATGTCATTAACTTTATTAGAAAAGTTGGAACTTAAAGACGAAAAAAGCATTTTAATTCAGGGCCTTCCCTCTTCGATAGAAAAGCAATTTGCCAAACTGGCTTTTGCAAAAAATGTCACTCCGCTTCTCAAGATCAAAAAAATCGACTTTGCCCTGGTTTTCGCAGTAAATGAAACCCAGCTCAGGGGTATTATTCATGAAGTATTACCTGCCCTGAGCAAGGGAGGTAAGTTTTGGGTTGCTTATCCCAAAACCAGCTCAAAAATTGCCACAACCCTTAACCGGGAGTGCAGTTGGAGTTGTATTACCAATGCCGGTTTTGAAGGCATCAGCGAAATTACCCTGGATCATGTGTGGACTGCTACCCGCTTTGAAAAAGCGGCGCTCGCCACCCCTTCCATCTTAGGCCGTAAAGCAGAGGTACTGGTCGGTTAAACCCAGAGACTTAAATCGTTGGGATCCCGGCGATATTCAGATTTTCACAATCACGGTACCGGATTTCCCCATGAGTTCCTTCTCCATTTGTTTCAGGTGAAGATGGGTTTGCATGAACATGAGCTGTTCATCTGCGTTCGTGGATTTTTCGAGGTCTTTCTGGTTCAGATCCATCAGCCGCTGGATTTTCCTGAGTTTTAGATAAGACAGTGTGGATCCCACTTCATCCCGGTATAGTTCGTCGCGCGTAAAGATCTTTCCTTCATAATAGTTTTTCCAGTTTTCACTTACCTCGTAAGGGAAATCCATTATGGATACTACCAGCGCACCCAGCTCCTGATCTTCGTGATATAAAAAATTTCTTGCAGTGGGTTCAAGGCCTTCATCATACAAGGTTTTGTACATTTGAAGAATCCTCACCAGACTTTTGTTGTCAAACATGTCTTCCTCCTCGAATTCCGGCAGGAGATAATCTGCCACGCGCTTTTCTCCCTCCCAGATTTTCAGTCCGAATTCAAGCAGGGAGCGGACGATGGCGCGCTCCTGTTGTTCGTCTCTGTTCAGGAGCTCATTGAGCTCTTCATCCAGGTTTATTTTTCCGGGCTGGTCTGCAGCAGGCACATTTTCCTGCATCGCCAGCCGGTTTTCTGCCTTACTATACCGTTCCCGGATAAATTTATTCACCAGGGTATTCAAGCCATTTTCATCGATCTTCAGCAGATCGGCGGAGCGGCGGATATAGTCCTGCTGCCGTGTAAAATCTTCCGCTTTATTAATCCTGGAAATGGTTTCCGCAATCTGACTGACAAGCTGTGCTTTTTTTTGGCTGTCGCCCGAAACCGCCGCCAGTGAGGTTTCCAACTGGAAGAGGATAAAATCCTTTTTGTTGGCTGAAACAAAATCCCTGAATGCCGGTGCGCCGATTTTTCTGACATAACTGTCGGGGTCTTCCTGGCCGGGTATCAATACGAGCCGGACCTGAAGACTTTCTTCAAAGGCCAGGTCCATACCTCGCTGGGCAGCCTTGATCCCTGCAGCATCACCGTCGTAAATGATCGTCAGGTTGGACGTATATTTCTTAATCAGCCTCAGCTGGTCCGGCGTAAGTGAAGTGCCCCCGCTGGCCACGACATTTTCTATTCCGGCCTGGTGCAGCGCAATCACATCTGTATATCCTTCCACGAGCAGACATTCATCTGCCCGGTCTATGGCCTGCCTGGCGAAAAAGGAACCATATAACAATTTGCTCTTGACATAAATCTCATTCTCCGGCGTGTTGATGTATTTGGGTGCACGGTCGTTATTTCGGATCACCCTGGCTCCGAAACCGGCAATCTTGCCCTGGGGACTGTGAATCGGAAATATGATCCTTCCGCGGTAGTTGTCCATCGCTTTACCATCCCTGATCACCACCAGACCGCTTTTTTGCATCAGGTCCGGATTGAACTGAGCGGCTATCGCAGCGAATGCAAAAACATCCGGACCGGAAGGATTATAACCCAGTTGAAACTTTTCGATAATAGCGGCGTGAAACCCGCGTTCCTGTAAATAACTCAGGCCGATATTTTGCCCTTCTTCCGAGTTGTGCAGCAGGTCGCTGAAAAACTTTCGCGCAAATGCATTCAGAATATACAGGCTGTCTGCCGTTTGTTGCTGAATTTTCAACTCCGGACTGACTTCCGATTCCTCGATTTCGACATTGTACCGGTTGGCCAGCCATTTCAGGGCTTCGACATAAGAAAATTTCTCGTGCTCCATCAGAAAGCTGATGGTATTGCCACTGCGGCCGCAGCCGAAACATTTATAAATTTCCTTCGACGGCGAAACCGTAAATGAAGGTGTCTTCTCGTTGTGAAATGGGCAGAGGCCCAGATAATTGGCTCCCCGTTTTTTTAATTTCACAAATCCGCCGATGATCTCGGTGATGTCGATTCGGCTGAGGATCTGCTGTATGGTTTGTTGTGTTATCAGGAGCCAGGATTGAGCGTCGAATTTAATTTAAAAAAAGCATCTTTACGGCGCTTAAATAGAATCCATGCAATCTACAATCCTCAGGGTTGAAAATCTGCAGGTTACCCTGTCGGTGAAAAAAATACTCCGGGATATTTCACTTGAAATCACAGCAGGCGAACAGTGGGCTGTTTCGGGCGAAGCCGGAACCGGCAAAACGGTGCTGGCTCATACGCTGGCAGGCCATCATCATTTTCAGGGGCTTCTGGATTTACCTGATATCGAAGGCGCTGCCTGGGAAAATGATGTGGTGGTTGTTGACCTGCAACACCGGTTCAGGGACCTGCAAAGTCAAACGAATTTTTATTATCAGCAGCGATATAATGCATTTGATTCGGAAGCTACAAGAACTGTGTTTGAAGACGTGGCGGATTTTCCGGAAGATCCCAACGGGTGGTTTTCAAAAAAGGAGCTCCTGGAAATATTTCATCTTACGGAATTGCTGGATGAGCCGTTGATACAATTGTCCAATGGTGAAAACAAAAGACTGCAGATTTTAAAAGCCATATTGAACCGGCACCGCCTGTTGATACTGGATGAAACTTTTACGGGACTCGACATCACCGGAAGGCAGATTTTAAATGATACACTCTGCGCAGTTTCACGAGCGGGACAAGCCCTATTATTTTTTACAGGCAGGAGTTATTTCCCCGACTGTTTTAACCGGTTTGCCAGTTTGCAGGAAGGCCATCTTTTGATTAAAGAAAAAAAAGAAGCCTCCCGGAGTCAATCCGAGATATCTCTGTCCATCAGGCAAAAGGAATTACCTGCAGCACTCCATTTTTCTTACCCGGATTCCAGTATGCCGTGCGTATGCAGCATGTTCAGGTACAATACGGAGATAAATGCATTCTGAAAGATATCAACTGGGCAGTGGAAAATGGAGCCTGCTGGTCACTCAGCGGTCCGAACGGCGCCGGAAAATCCACTTTGCTGAGCCTGATCACAGCGGATAATCCTCAGGCCTATGCCAATGATATTATTTTGTTCGACAGGAAAAGAGGTACCGGAGAAAGCATTTGGGAAATCAAACAGAAAATCGGTTACCTGTCACCCGAACTGCAGCTTTATTTTGATCCTGCTGCCACGGCTTTTTCGGCCATCGCATCAGGTTTATTTGACACCATCGGCCTGTTCCGTTTGTTAAACCGGCAGCAGGAACAAAACGTTTGGGACTGGCTGTCATATTTGGATTGCACGGGAGCCGCCCACCAATTG
>DATCAO010000076.1:0-2770 GCA_036512575.1 Puia sp. | reverse complement strand
TGAATCAACAGCCGTAACTTTGACTGCCTTTCCCCCGGGCAATGTATCGGTTGCCAGTATATAATAATAATTGGATGCATCGGGAATAACGAACAGGGGAACAGTAACCGTTGCACCATTTCCATTCAATTTTAAGTTTTGCCTGTTGTTGCTGGCTCCCTGGGGAGGTGTGGATGCAGTATAGGTGGGAGCAAAGGGCCATGTAGCTGAAGCACCATTTACCACAACACCATCCACATGACGTCCATTGCCTGAACCGCCCACAAGGTTGGTTACACTCGGACCACCCGCCCAATCCTGGTAATTATCATCCATCTGATTAAAAATAACATCCCTGCTCAAATGAGCCCACCACATGTCGATTTTCTCATAAGCCCCATTTGTGTAATGATTTCCGCTTCCCGAATTGGAAACAGCAACAGTGGGTGTAACAGAAAAATTAGTGTACGGTGTAAAGACATGACAACTTCCATAGCAGGTTTCGGAAATGAACCTGGGCGTGGAAAAATCAATATTCCACAACATGGCAATCTTATCCTCGCCAAAACCATTACGGGTGATTTGTCCGTTTGCATTAATTGAATTACTGGTAGGCTCCTGTGCCCAGAGTTTTTTTCCGGAATCAAAGTACCAGGTGGCGACGTATACGCTGTTGGTGTTGTCGTTATACTGAACCAGGAAAAATATACTGGTATCGTTATACATGGATTGTATTGTAGCCGGATACTGATCGCCGATATAACTGGAAAACAGATTATTTCCCGGATCAGGAACGGTGGGTACTATGCTCAGTTTTGCCGCGCTGTCCCAAATAGGATCTACAACACCATCAATCGCTGGAGCATGAGGCGTTTTATAGGAGATCAACTCACTGGTACTGACCGGAGGGACTGGTGTCGGGGTAGGCGTTGTTCCTCCGATAACCTGGTCAGTTTTAGTGCAGTACATAAATACCGTTGTGGAGATTACGAAGAGAACTATAAGTGAGAAAGTTTTCATAAACAACTGTTTTATTCGTGTGTCTATCTTTTGAAGGCGTAAATTTTGGACATAATCCTCTTATTGGCCAGAACAAGCATCATGTTCTCTAATGATTCTCGTCATATATAGATTGATTTGGGGAGTTAACTTGCAGCAAAAACCAACCTGCTGGCTGCACCTGTTCGCAGCAGCCGGTGTTTTGATTTCATGCCCGGTAAATGGGAAATTGAGGCCAGCGTCTTGAGAAAAACGCGTTGATGAATGTGTGAGAAGCGTCTGCTTCCCACAACGTTGTGCAGTTTTTTTGTCAGATCCGAACTATACCACCGGCTCAAGTTTCGCCGTGAAATGCCGGAGCATCACGGCTTCCTCAACAATCCGAAGACCTTTTATTACGCGCCGGTTATTGAAAACTTCAATGATCACTTCAGCAACATAATCTATATGACTTTGTGTATAGACCCTCCTCGGAATGGCCAGCCTGACCAGCTCCAACTGCGAGGGTATCAGCTTTTTCTGATTATCATATTTTCCAAACATCAGTGAACCGATTTCCACACTGCGGATACCACCGTGCAGGTACAAAGCGCCCACCAGGGCCTGCCCGGGATATTGTTCTACGGGTATATGATCAAGAAATTTTTTGGCATCGACGTATACAGCATGTCCCCCTGCCGGCTGCATGACCGGAACACCAGCCGCAATCAATTTGTTGGTGAGGTACTCAATACTTCGTATCCGGTATTGCAGGTAGTTCTCATCCATCACTTCATCCAATCCAATAGCAATGGCTTCCAGATCCCTGCCGGCCAGTCCGCCGTAAGTTGGAAAACCTTCTGTAATTACCAGGAGATTGCGGCATTGCAACGCAAGATATTCGTCGTGCATGGCCAGGAAACCGCCGATATTTGCGAAAGCATCTTTTTTTGCACTCATCGTACATCCATCGGCGTAAGAAAACAATTCTTTAGCGATTTCAACAACAGGTTTATTTCCGTATCCCGATTCACGCAATTTGATGAAATAAGAGTTCTCCGCAAACCGGCAGGCATCAATAAAAAGGGGAATCTTATGGTCCTTGCATATTTTTTTCACCTCGCGAATATTCTGCATGCTGACCGGCTGACCACCCCCGGAGTTATTGGTCACCGTTATGATGCAAAGCGGAATGCTGGCGGCTCCTTTTTTAGCAATAAATTCTTCTAACGCCTTCACATCCATATTCCCTTTAAAGGGCGCCGGAATGCCCGGATGTTTTCCTTCTTCACATAACAGGTCAATGCCTTCGGCACCGGAGAACTCAATATTCGCCCGCGTTGTGTCGAACAGGGTATTACTAACAAAATATTTCCCCTTACCACCCAGGATGCTGAATAATATTTTTTCAGCAGCCCGGCCCTGGTGTGTAGGGATCACCAGGGGCATACCCGTGATGCGCTGAATGGTTTCTTCAAACCTGAAAAAACTGGGACTGCCCGCATAGGATTCATCACCGTGCATGATTCCGGCCCACTGACTGCTGCTCATGGCACTGGTGCCGCTGTCTGTGAGCAGATCAATCAAAACATCCTTTGATCGGATCAGGAACGGATTGTAAAATGCCTTTTCGAGAATGTTTTTTCTTTCTTCCGGGCTATTGAAATATATGGGTTCTACGGATTTGATCCGGAAAGGTTCAATGATGGTTTTCATCCAATAAAATATTTAAAGTAGAGTCGTTATGAATAAGTAAATATCCGGGTCGGGGATCAGAAAAGATCAGGAAGGGCGATTGATGATGTTTTTCCAA
>DATCAO010000075.1:0-2996 GCA_036512575.1 Puia sp. | reverse complement strand
CGCTGCAGCAGCTGACCCGTTATTTTGTCCAGGCGCGTGAGCATTTGATCAATACACGGCTATTTAATGAAGTAACTATTTCCCTGAGGTCTTTTCGTGGATATACAGTAGATATCAATGTGGATGTAAAAGAGCGCTGGTATATTTTTCCCCTGCCCTATGTGCGACCTGTCGACAGGAACTTTACGGCCTGGGCCCAGCAGGGCTACAGTCTTTCACGATTTGACTACGGATTGAAATATACACAGTACAATTTTACAGGCAGGAATGACAATCTGCGGGTATGGCTCATTACCGGATATTCAAGGGAATTTGAAATGGCTTACGACAATCCCAATACCGGCAAAAACCTCACTCACGGATTCGGTGGGGGATTCCTCATATCCGGCCAACAGGAGATAGATGTGATCACATCAAACAACCAGCAGGTTTTTGTGAACCGGGATAGTATAAAATATGCCGGCAAATATTTACAAACTCAAACCACTTTTGCTCTTCGATATTACTACAGACCGGCAATAAGAACCAAACATTTTTTCAGGCTCAGTTTTAACCAACTCAGGATAGACAGCTCAGTGCTTGTATTAAACCCGAATTATTTTTTGAACAACCAGCTTTTCCTGTTTTTCCCTGAGCTTTTTTATAGCATCAACTATAATCATATTGACTATGTTCCATACCCCACCAAGGGTTTTCTTTTTGAAACAAGTCTTTTGCAAAGGGGTTTCTCTGCGAACATGAATATGACCCAGCTCATTGCACGTTCAACGGAAGCAATTCCAATTGCTCCTAAAATGTATTTTGTAACCGATAATTTTGCCGTGCTGCGGGTTCCCTTCCGGCAGTCTTTTTTCAATCAGAAATTGTTGGGATATGGGGACTATTATATGCGCGGCCTGGAAAAATATGTCGTGGATGGAGTCGGCTTGTTACTTGACCGGAATACAGTCATGCGGGAACTGGCACATTTCAGCATACCTTTCCTGCCCAACACAACCCATGATCATATTCCCTTCAGAATCTATGCAAAAGCTTATGTGGACCTCGGTTACGTATTCAACCGGTACAATAACCTGAACAGTCTGCAGAATACGATGTTGTATACTTATGGTGCCGGATTTGACGTGGTTACCTTTTATGATTTCATATTCCGTATAGAATACAGTGTAAACCAGTTAGGAGAAAAAGGTTTATTTTTTCATATCAGAAACGACTTTTAACACGCCAGGGGAACGTATAATTTTTACAAATGAAAGTAGCCATATACAGCCGGATCATCGAAGAATCGGAAAGGGGCGAGGTTCAGCAGTTGCTGGATGAGCTCCATCGCCGTCAGATTCAGCCAATTATTTACCTGCCTTTTTTTGAGCGGATCAGCCAGTCGTTCCGCTTTCCTCCCGACCTGTTGTTTTTCCGGCATTCCGGCGACCTGGATGCATCGGTTGACTTTCTGATCAGTCTTGGCGGTGATGGCACATTATTAGATACCATTGCGTTCGTCCGGGATAAAGATATTCCGGTAATCGGGATTAATTTTGGCCGGCTGGGATTTCTGGCCAGTATCGGGAAAGGCGATCTTCTTACCGCCGTTCAGGCGTTGGTAAACAGAACCTATGTGGCCGATGAACGCTCACTGATTCATCTGGATGCCAGTAAACCCCTGTTTGGTGAAGTGCCCTACGGTTTGAATGAATTCGCAATCCATAAAACAGACACCTCGCCGATGATCAAAATCCACACGTATCTGAATGGTGAATTCCTAAATACATATTGGGCTGACGGTCTGATCGTGTCCACGCCAACCGGGTCAACAGGGTATTCACTGAGTTGTGGCGGTCCGGTCGTGTTTCCGGAATCGGGCAGTTTCGTAATTAATCCGGTAGCACCACATAACCTGAATGTACGGCCGATCGTTGTTCCGGACGATAATATCATATCTTTTGAAGTGGAGGGCAGGGCTGAGAATTTTCTCTGCGCACTGGATTCCAGGAAGGAAATAGTAGACAAGAATGTACAGCTGGCCGTGCGACGCGAGAAATTTAATGTCTCCCTGGTAAGGTTAAACGAAAATAACTTTTTACAGACCCTGAGAAACAAATTGTCCTGGGGTCTGGATCAGCGGAATTAACATTTTCCATATAAGAAATATGGGTTTGCATCGTTAGGCAAAGGTTAATTAATCGGACGGGTTAAGAATATCAATTATTTTGCGGGTATGAAGCACTTTTTCATGGTTGGGCTGGGATTTTTTTGTTTTGTTTTCCAGACCGCCGCGCAACCTGATAACAGCTATGTGTATGAGGGTGAATTCGGTATCGCTGCCGGAATCTCCCAGTATTTTGGGGATCTCAACCCCAATTACCATTTTAATACGCCTAAACCCGCAGTAGGTATATTTTTCAGAAAACAGGTGACCGATTATATAGCCGTCCGGATCGAGGGCCAATTTGCCCAGTTGGGTTATTCAGACGTTTACAATACCCAGAACGCTTTTTTTCAAAGAAGAAACCTCAGCTTTAACACCAATATCTGGGAGCTGGGTCTGCAGGGCGATTTTAACTTTTTACGTTTTATTCCCGGAGACGGTGATCATCGGTCCACCCCTTATCTGACAATAGGTATCGGAATGTTCAGTTTCGACCCTTATGCTTACCTGGAAGGCCAGAAATATTATTTGCGGGAATTGGGCACGGAAGGCCAGGCTGCTGGTTATGATGGACGCAAACCTTATAATAATATTGCTGCTTTTATTCCGCTGGGGGTCGGATATAAGTATAATCTCAATCCAAGAATGAATATCGGCGTGGAAGTGGTGTATAATTTTACCACAACCGATTATATCGATGATGTGAGCACAACATACGCAGGGATCAATAATTTCCCCTCGCTGCCAAATGGCGACCCCTCGGTTGCCGCCTTACTTCAGGACAGGTCTTATGAAACAGGAACCCCGCCGATCGGAATTCAGGGTCGCCAGCGGGGCTACAAAAACCAGC
>DATCAO010000074.1:0-3436 GCA_036512575.1 Puia sp. | reverse complement strand
AACTGCCGTTGGCTCGGGATGGACCGTATTTTGGGTTGAGCCGGATGATGATGAACTGTTTGTTTTCTTACAACTATATATCAAAAACAGACAGAATGAATAAAGCAGGACCTGCTTGGCAAGAGAGAATGACATAAAATAAGGTTTCACCTAAGCTACAAATACAAAATAACTCAGCCAAATTTCTCTACTTCTAAAATTTCAATAATTTACCTCAAACCCACTAAAATCGTGGGACAGTACTTTTTGTATCGGGGAGTGAGAATAGATGACAGATGACAGATGACAGTTGACAGGAGTTCTTCAGAGGATTCCCTTTATTTGCTTTTCGAAGGTTACCGAGCCGCAGGCGTGGCTACTAATCTGTTACTAAATCCTGTTCTTCTGATTTTCAGTTATTTGGTGGCCAGATTATGGATCATGATGAAAGGGTATGATACCTAATAATACCATATCATACATTTTAAAACTGGTATTACGAATCGTACGTTTTTTACTGGCATATATTTGTTGACAAGATCGCTGATACAAATAAGTTTACATTATCAGTGGATTAAAATGTATGATAATAGTTAGCTAACAATGTTTGCCCCGCTTTTTCGTTGAAGTTTTTATGAAAAACGAATAAATCCCAGAACCAATAGCGGGTCGCAATATGTAGTTCGAGTTTTCTGTGAATAGTATCTTCACTTTGAATTTCATCGAAATTATAAAGATATCTGTCGGCGAATAAAGTTGGAAACTGACCAACGGTAATAAATGTTATAACAATAGCTCCGTTATCTGTAAAGGGCCTTTTTATGGGATGAAGTTTTATTTTTAAATCAGTCTTGTCCAAACTATCACTTGTCAGGTCAAAAATTCCAGACAATTTAAAAACTTCATATTCTTTTGATAGTTCCGGATTGATAACGATTGCTCTTCTTTTTGGCCCATTATACGAATAGCCGCGATATTCTTTTGGATATATTTTATAAGAGTAACATGAAGAAAGGGTAATTGAAATTAAAATTAATAAAGTTGGTATTCGCATTTTGGCTAAGAGTTTATAAGTAGCGGCCAGGCTATGAGGCACAATAATACAGTATAATACGTATTTATACCCAATGATACATTACGATGCGGTGGAAACCCAGGGCTCCTAAGGGAATATGTATGATAGCTGCCGGAATATTACGCGGAGGATTATGCTACTATCAGCAACCTACCTTGCCGATCGTAAATCATTCTATAAGCATCAATTATCTTTGTATGCATCATGAAAATGAAAACTTTATTCATCGTGTATGTGTTTATCTGGGCTTTAATTGTGCCTTATCAGTATTGCTCTGCTCAGTGGAGTTCCGGAGATTCCAGTGTAATTGCACAATTTGCTGATCAGCTTAGTAGTGATACAAAGAAAGACGGGGTTCATGGCAGTATATCCGCAGCGATAATAAAGAACGGCAAGGTGATATGGGCGGGTGCGTTTGGCTACGCAACAAGGAACAAGGATATTGCTGCAGACACCAACACGATATATCGTATCGGCTCTATTACCAAAACATTTACGGCTGTTATATTAATGCAACTTGTAGAGGAAAGAAAGGTAAAGCTTGATGATCCTGTCGAAAAATATCTCCCGGAAATAAAATCTCTGAAAGGTTATTCAGATGCGACAATCATCACCTTACGACAATTGGCCTCGCATACTTCTGGGTTGGAACGCGAGCCGGAAATGCCGGGTGCGGGTTTGGGCCCGGTGGATCAATGGGAAACTAAGTTATTATCCAGTATTCCTTATACTTCATTCAAAAGTAGCCCAAGAACCAGTTTTCAGTATTCTAACATTGGGTATGCCTTGCTTGGTCTAACCCTCGAACGGGCTTCGGGTGTCCCATATATTCAAATGGTGCAACAAAGAATATTTATACCGCTGCACATGGATAACACCTTTTTTTCGGTACCGGAAAATAAGATGGCTGAACTTGCAGAGGGTTTCGTTAGTGCCGGGAAGGACAGCACATTGGGTGGTTACACAGTACCCTGTGGAGGAATTTATTCAACTTCCCCCGATCTGGCAAAATTTGTCATAGCGCTGATGGGAAAGACTCCCTTGCTTGAGCCGGCAAGCCTTCTGGAAATGCAAGTTACTCCTCCAGGTGGCTGGAATTATGGTTTGGGTCTTATGCTTGCAGGATATAAAAAGTTGGATTTTATAGGTCACGGCGGCCGCGTTCAGGGGTACCTTGCACAATTTTCTATAGAACAGCACAACGTTTACGCGGCCATTCTGCTGCGCAATCATGATAGCGGCAAAACCAATCTCGCATTAGATTCCCGGAAACTGTTGAATAAATTATCAACAGGTGATATGAGATGAATCCATAGAGTTAAGTCTAACTTTTTGCATAAGCGCATAAGTTCCTTTGATTTCCGTTATTGTCGCTGCTGATAATATAAATTAGGGCGTTAGCTGTATCCCGATCGATACGCTATTTGAAAATAAACCCCGGCGCGGGACCAGGTCAGTTTGTCCTTTCGTAAATCAACTGAAAAATGAAAGAGCAGGTGAACCTCATTGGAATCAGGAATATTAGTGATAAGATTTTCGCGATTACAATAGGCATCTATATTTCCACTTATATGAGTTTCCGAAATGGTATCAATGGTTAACTGCCCTTCGTTAGAATAGCTTATTCCGTGATAAGAAACCAGGGAAGGGTAACCGCCCATTCCATAACCAGTTTGTAAAGTTTCCAACACAAAATGATTTGAATCCAAGTCTTTAAAATTATAGACACCTGGTGTATTTAAATTTGGATTTCGAATGGTAAAAGTTATGATCGTGTCATTTTCATACCCGGTTATTCTAATATTATACCTGCTGTTGTTTGCATACGGCGTATCTAAATCAAAATAGACATAGGTAGCGGAAAGATCTGGCGGCTGATTTATAAAATGTGTGCTGTCTGTTCCGCCCCAGATAATATCTCCTTCAATTTTGTTTGACGTAGCGGCTGGAACCGGAGTGACCGTTTGACCTTCTTTTTTGCAGGACAAAATAAACCCATAGTGAGTAAAGCCAGGATATATTTCATAATCTCATTAATTCTTTTATGAAGATATCATGTACTGAGAGCGGGATCAAATGAATCTGTCCAACCGAATGACTTTTTAATTGCGATAATCAATAAAAAAATTGACGACAGGGATTGAATTGGCAAATTGTGCAAGAAAGGTTTGGGGAGATTGCAATTTTCACTTTGTTCGACTGGTTGAATTTACTGCGATAGCCATTTTTTGATCGAATCGGTTTTTTGCCAGGCAGAATATCTAAACAGAAAAAGCAATAAATATCATAAATTTGAGTGTTGCGCGTCATTCTCAGACATATTAAATTCGAGCGATATAGTTTGAAAACCCAGCTCAACATTTTTCATTTCGCTTTGGCGGT
>DATCAO010000073.1:0-13302 GCA_036512575.1 Puia sp. | reverse complement strand
AGGGTTGGGTACAACTTTCCCCGGGAATAATCAACATTTTTTTCTGCAGAACTGATCCGAAGATCATTCATTTTTTGTTGCGGAAAAGTGCCGATGGAAATGGCATAAACCACATCAGGCTGAAGTGAACTAATGGGTTCTACGGGGATTGCTTCCACAGGTGGTGTATCGAGGTCAAATGGTGCCGCAACATCCAGGTTGAGGATGGCCTTTAATTGAAGCGTATTGATGTCATAAGTTTCCTGTGCTGTAATGATGGCTGCTGTATCGGTAGCAAATTGTACTTCAAGTTCTGCAGCATTTAACTCCGGAACCGAACCCGCTTTTACCAGGGCCTGTGTATTACTGAGCTGTTGCTTGGTCAGGGCGAGTTTGGTTACCGCGAGTGTCACCTGTTGTTTGGACAATAACGCGGTGAGATATCCGGCCGCCACATTCAGCGTGATATCATTTTTAACCCGGTCTATGTTGACTACCTGGGCATCGTAATTTAATTTGCTGGATTCGGTGGCACGACGTAAGGCAAACCAATTGAAAAGAGTAATATTTACATTCAACTGGTAAAACTGCGATAATCCCTCATTGTTTGTATACACGTTCGTTGTCTGATTGATGGACCGGCCGAAATTCAATCCCAAACCGGTTGCGCCGTTGGCCTGACCAAACTGGGTATATTTTGCCTGATTGTAAGATAGGTTTGCAGTTCTTGAATCGATGTCGGCCTGTTTGATGGAGATATTGTTAGCCAGGGCATAATCCACACAGCGGCGGAGTCCCCATTTATCCTGGGCGGCGACAACAAGAATAGAAAAAGACAGGGGTAGGAATAAGGTTAATATTTTGGTTGTTCTCATGAAACATTTTTATGGGGCGTCAACCGGCAGCTCCTTGTTTAAGGGATCGCGGCGGAAATATTGCTAAAATAAAGAATCCATTCTCATTCCCAATCAAAAAAAAGCCTAAAATGGCATTAGAGTGATAAACGGAAAGACTGCTCCAGATCACCGGTGATATATTCAGCAGATTCCAGTCCGATATAAATCCTCAGCATCCGGTGTTCCGGGTTCAACGGATCAAAATCCGCATCTTCCATTCCGGCGCAGCGCGGCAAAATTAGGGATTCATGTCCTCCCCAACTAACGGCCATCATTATATGTTTCAGGTTTTCACAAAATCTCACGATTTCGGGTCTTGAAGCAGCCCGGATATAGAAACTGATCAGTCCGCAGGCATTATTCATTTGTTTCCGGGCAAGCTCGTATTGGGGGAAATCTTCGTCGAGCGGAAACAATACGGATTCTATCCGGGGATGATTCTTCAGGAACTGCAGTACACAATTAGTAGTTGCTGTGATGCGCTCCAGACGTGCTTCCAATGTTCGAAGTCCCCTGATCAGCAGCCATGCATTAAAGGGCTGAATACCACTGCCCACCGCCAGGTACTCACAATCAAAGATTTTCTTCATCATCCGGCGGCTACCCGTAAGGATTCCTCCCAGGGTATCGCTGTGGCCGCCAATATACTTCGTAGCCGTCTGCATGGAGATATCGATGCCCATGGGTATGGGTTTCTGGTAAAGCGGGGTACAGAATGAGTTATCGATCAGGGTAATCAGTCCGAATTTCTTTCCGAAAGCGGCCACTCTTCCGATGTCCTGAATTGCGAAATTCCAGGAATTTGGACTCTCCAGGTAAACAAACCGGGTTTCGGACCGGCGGGCATTTTCAAACTGTTCGATGGTTGTACCATCGATATATGTTGTTTCCACTCCGAACCGGGCGAAGATCTGATCAAACATCCTTTTTACCCAGGAGTAAGGATTTTTTACACTAATGATATGATCACCCTTACACACATTGGCCAGGACAGCCGCAAAAATCGCTGCAGCACCGCTGTTAAATACCAGGCAGTCTTCTGCTTCATCCAGGGCAGCCAGCTTTTTTCTTAAGATATCTACAGTCGGATTCAGACCCCTGCTATACAGGTATCCTGAATACTCATCCGCAAATAATTGTTTCAGCTTTTCCACCGTATTGACCCGGAAATTGCTGGTTTGTATGATGGGGGGTGAAACCGCATTGAAATAGTCTGTCCGGTTTTCGCCCAGTTCATTTATTATATATGATATATCTGAAAGGTCATCCATGATCCGGCGTCGTTTGATTAGAGGATTTGAAAATAACCAATCCCGGGATAAACGGATACAAATTTCCTATTCATAATTTGTCCACCATGCAAAATCAGTCTGGCTTTCAACCGATCCTAAAGGGGTTCCTCCATAAATCCCCGCTTTCCCTTGTCTGATATAGATCAACCCATCGCAATATTTTAAGGATGCCCTGCGGTGCGCAATCATGATGATCGTCTTATTAGACTCCGAAAACCATCTCAGGGTTTCAATCACCTTTTGCTCGCTATCCGGATCCAGGGCAGATGTAGCTTCATCCAGAAATAAAATCACCGGATCCCTGTAAAGTGCACGGGCGATTCCGAGTTTTTGTCGCTGCCCGCCGGACAGATTGATACCCTGTTCACGAATAATGGTTTGATACCGTCCAGGCAAGTGGCCGATCCATTCATCCAATCCCAAACGGCGGCAAATATCGAAAATCCGCTCCAGGTCGGGATGCGGATCACCAAGGGCAATATTAGCAATAAAATCTCCCTGAAACAGGTCAGTATGCTGGGGAACTGCAGCAATTCGATTTCTTATAATAAGGGTTGAAATGTCGCGGACATCCACTTTTCCAATCTGGATATTACCTGCATCCAGGGTATAAAACTTATGCACCAGCGAGTGCAGGGTAGATTTCCCGCTTCCGTTTTCCCCCATCACACCGGTCATCCTGTTTTGAGGAAATCGCACATTCAGGCCGGAGAAAACCGGAGTTCCCGGACCGTAGCTGAAGTCAACGCCATTGAATACCAGATCCCCTTCCGGCAATTCATCAATTTCTCCTTTTCCAGATTGTTCCGTTTCCAGATCCATAATTTCAAATAGCCGGTCGGCCGCAATCAGCGCATCCTGCATCGACTTGTTCACGCCGATCAGTGCCTGAACAGGTAGAACAAAAAATGCTGTGAGGGTATAAAAAGACATCAGTTCCCCCGGAGACAGCATATGATCGATTACCAGGCTGCTTCCCGACCACAATATATAAATGGTGAGCAGCCCGGTGAGGCCTTCCGTAATATGAGCGAGCAGCAAACTACTTCGGCTACTGATAAAAACTGCCCGCATCAGGAGAACAAACCTGTTTTCCGTTTGCTGATTAAACCATTGACCGATACCGAAACGGCGAATCGTCGCCGCCCCCTGTACGCTTTCTACCAGCTGGCTCTCCAGCGCTGCGGATCTTTCCATCATGTTTCGCTGCCATTTTGCATTCAACCGGTTACCGATCGTATAAATCAGCAGGTAAACCGGTAAACTGCAAAGAACGACCAGGGCCAGTTTCCAGTAGTAGAGAAACATGAGTGACAAACATAATACCACACTCAGCAGGTTCACGACTACATTGACTGCGACATCGTTAATAAAAACCCGGATGCGCACGGCATCGTTCACGCGACTGATGATCTCACCGACGCGCATGCTGTCAAAAAAACGTTGCGGAAGGTCCAGCAGGTGTTTGTAATATCCCAGGATCAGGCGACAGTCGATTTGCTGACCTGACTTTAAAACCATTACAGACTTGACATAACCAATGATCATCCTGAAAAAAAACAGACCGATCATGATCAGGCTTAAAAAACTGATCAAAGGCCGGTTCCCATCAGGTAAACCAATGTCGAATATTTTTTGCACATAAATGGAAGTGGTCAGTCCCAGCAGGGTGTAAATTCCCGCACCCAGCAACGCCGTGATCAGCGAGTTTCTATGGGGATAAATCAATTGCCAGAAACGTATCATCACGGATCTCTTTTCATTGCCTTTTCGGAAGGATACAGCTGGTGCAATAAGTAAAATCACACCACTCCAGTTTTTTTCAAAATCGGCAACAGGGACTCTGATCAATTTCCCCGCCGCAGGATCCATATAACAGATCTTTGTTTTTCTTATTTTGTACGCCACCACAAAATGCTGCATTCCGTTTTCCAGGATCATATGGAAAACAGTCGGAACAGGGATCCCGCTTAAAAAAATTCCCTTCGCCTTTGCTCCCCTGGCCTGTAAATGCAGTTGCTCTGCTGCTTCGATCAGGCCGCGCAGATTGGTTCCCTGCCTGTTTGTTCCTGCATACAACCTGATCCGGCTTACCGGAATTTGTAATCCAAAATAAGCGGCTACAGAAGCGAGGCAGGCAGCTCCGCAATCCGATCTGTCACGTTGTTTTACGAGGATAGATTTTTTCATCCTTCAGTCGTTTTTACCTGGGCAGTGAGCAGGATTCAGCCAATCGTTCAATCCCTGAAAGTGTAACTGCCCAAGAGAGCGGCGCGCCAACATAAAATAAAACCGCTCCTCTGCATGGGCGACAGCCACCAGAGGGCGGTATCTTTCAAATCTTCCCTTTCAGTAATCATATCAGTTTATTGCAAAAGAGACTTCATGAGAAGTCTCTTTATGATGTATCCGGGTCTTCCTTACAGGAGTTTCCGAATCGCAGGTCGGGTAGCGCGCACTAGCTGAACAGTCTCGATACCCATCCCACCGCATAGCCGGCCCAAAACGCGAGAGATTCTCCTCCTTCAATGATACACTCATCTTTTTCAGCCAATTCTTCCAATCCGTGGAGAAATTCGCCGTTCCATGTTTTTTTCATTATGCTTTATTTAATGATTCCTACTCTTTGCAACACGCATGGGTTTCGGAACTCCCATCGGCAGCAAAATAGATTGAAGACCCGCCGAAAAAAATACCCTTTTGGTGTAATTTTTAGACGTGAAACTAAAAAGGCTTAAAGCTCAAGGCATAAGGCATAAGGCTTAAAGCTTTCGAATTGTGTAAAGATTTCAAATAAAAAATGTAAAAAAAATCTTTTATGCGCTTCTAATTTCGACAGTTTTGCCTTGCGCTTTAAGCCTTGAGCCTTACGCCTTACGCCTCACGCCTCACGCCTTACGCCTAGCGCCTTTTTGCTTAAAAAGTAAATCAACATAAAAGCCCCCATCACAACCAGGGCAGTTAAGGCCGTCCATGGTGTATCCAGCGTAATGCTGATGGCGACGAAAGTGTAAGCTGCAATAAAAACCAGCGGGAGCAGCGGATATAATTTCATCCGGTAGAATTCTGCTCCTTCGGGATGCACGCCCTGTTTTCTTAGTTTAAAAATCGTTGCCGCTGAAGCGGCCATTCCGAAGCAGTCGAGAAAAATAGTAAAACTCAGTATTTTGTCAAATGCTTTCATCCAGAAAATAATGAATACGCATACCGTGGCAAATGCGGTGAGTGAGTTCACGAGAACACCGGTAGTCTTCTGTTGCCGGGCAAACCCGCGGGGCAATACACCGTCTTCGGCCATGGCATACATCACGCGCGGATTACTCATCAGCAGTACGTTCACATAAGCCAGCACGGAGAGAAAAAGCAGAACAGACAGAATCTTACCCGCGGCATCACCGAATACATGTGCAGCCATCACTGCGGCAATTCCCCTGGTATTTCTCAGCTGATCCAGGCCGATCACGCGCATATACGCATAGTTTATGCTGAGGTATAAAACGATGATGATAAAAATGCCCAGGAAGATCGAACGCGGGATATTCCGGCCCGGTTGTTTAATATCCGAGCCGAAATTAATGGTCTGCTGATAACCGCCATAGGTAAAGGACACTGCGATCAGTCCGGCACCAAATCCTTTCAGGTAACTGAGCCATCCGGGAAAAACTTTTCCTTGTAATGTTGCGGGCAATGCAGCATGGGATACGAAAAACAAAGGCGTGATCAATAAAACGATCAGCAGAATCTTAATTACCGTTAACACATTTTGTGTTTTTGAACTCATTTTGAGTCCCATCAGATTCACGCCGTAAAAAAGAACGATTGAAAAAAGGGCAATGGCAATTTCCCGGACCTGCAGTGCGCCGGGATCACGGAGCAAAGGGAAGAGAATACCGGAAATATATTCTGCACCAATCAGGGCAACACCTGCCAGGGACGCGGCATTTGAAATCAGGATAATGCAATTGATAGCAAATGCAACCGACGGGTGGTAGCCATAAGAAAATACTTTGTAGTATCCGCCCGTGACCGGAAGGCGTGATCCGATTTCTGCATACGTAAGCGCGCCGCAAAGTGCAACTGCACCACCTGCGATCCAGGTGAAAAAAAACAAAAAGCTGTCGGGGACATGGCGGGCGACATTCACGGGTGTCCTGAAAATACCCATACCGATAACCAGGCTCACCACGATCATCGTGCAGTCAAAAACGCCGAGCTTTTCATTTTTTGCCATAACATAAGATAATGAAATATTCTTTTCTACTTTTGATGCGGAATAAAACCAGGAGATGAAAAAATTGATTTGCGGGGCATTTATACTAATGGCTGGATTTGTCCAGGCTCAGGACAGCACTTTAACGGGCAAAGCAGGTGATTTGGGAAGAGCTCCGGATTCAACCGGAAGAAAATCTTTACAGGAGGTAGTGGTACAGGCTTACGAACAAAACCGCCGTCTTTCAGAAGTGCCGGTAGCCATCGGCGTCATTACTACAGCTGAATGGAACCGCTACAGTAAGATGAGCATCGTTCCCGCAATGAACAGTGTTCCGGGAGTCAGGATGGAAGAAAGATCACCCGGCAGCTACCGGCTGAGTTTCCGGGGCAGTACACTACGTTCGCCTTTTGGTGTGCGAAATGTAAAAGTTTACCTGGATGGCATTCCCTTTACTGATCCGGGAGGTAACACATATATGACCCAGCTGGCCCCATTCGATATGTATTCACTTGAATTAATCAAAGGACCGGCAGGAAGCCTGTATGGCGCGGCAACCGGTGGTGCCCTGCTGATTAAATCCAGACCTGCCAGCTGGCAGCCGGGATTTACCGCAGAATACAGTTATGGTTCCTTCAACAGCAATACCATCAACGCCCAGGTTCGACTGGGAAATGAAAATGGCGGGAATATCATCAACTATTCTCACCAGACTTCAGACGGATATCGTAATCATACCAACCTGCGCAGGGATATCATTACCTGGGAATCCATGCTGAAAGACAACAGTCATCAAACCCTGAGCACATATGCGTTCTACGGCGATCTGTATTACCAGACGCCGGGTGCATTGACGCTTACAGAATATAATGCCAATCCAAAACAATCCCGGCCCGCAGTTGGCGCAACGCCTTCCGCCGATCAGGCACAGGCTGCCATTTACCAGAAAACTTTTATGGCCGGGATTTCCAATACCTGCCGTTTCAGCGAAACTTTTCAAAACACCACTAATTTTTACGCGGCATATACCAATTATATAAACCCGACTTTCAGAAACTATGAGTTTCGCAATGAGCCCCATTTCGGCGGAAGAACCGTTTTCAGTTATACAAAAGATTATTTACACCTGAATTTTGGCGGTGAAGCGCAGAAGGGATTTTTTTCCACCCAGGACTATGGAAACAAGAATGGGTCTCCTGATACACTTCAAACAAACGACAATATCAATACATGGACCTATACATTTTTTGCGCAGGCGGACTTTTTTTTCGGGAAAGGATGGCAGCTGTCTGCCGGGCTCAGTTATAACGAGGCCTTCATCGGTATCGACCGGATTTCGGTTCCCGGTTTTATTCCTCGGAATAAAACATTCAGTAATGAATTTGCTCCCCGCCTGGCCGTTTCAAAAAAGATTACACCCGATATCCTGCTCTATGCCAGTGTGTCAAAAGGATTCTCACCACCTGCTGTGGCTGAAGTTCTGCCTTCCACCGGAAGCATAAATACAGACCTGCAGCCCGAAAATGGGATCAGTTATGAAACCGGTGTGAAAAGCAGTTTTTTCAATCAGCGATTGTATGTGGAAGTGATTGGATTTTATTTTGAATTGCAGCAGGCTATTGTTGTTCGCAAGGACTCCAGCAATGCCGATTATTATACCAATGCTGGTTCCACAACCCAGAAAGGCATCGAGTCGCAGGTTTCCTATCAGCTCCTGCCTTCCGCAATGGGATTCATCAACAGCACACGCTTGTGGGCCTCCTATACAATGGACAACTTCACTTACGGCGATTTTGCCAAGAACAGTACGAACTACGACGGCAAACAACTGCCCGGCGTTGCTAATAATACATTCACCGGCGGCATCGACGTCAACAGCCGGCCGGGCTTTTTTGTGCACCTGACTTATTATTACAGCGATAAAATGCCCCTGAATGATGCAAATTCGGCTTATGCCGGGGCCTATCAGCTGGTCGGGGGAAGACTGGGTTATTCGGCGCCTGTAAAAAATATAAGTCTCACCGTTTTTACCGGTGTGGACAACGCGTTCAATGCGAAATACAGTCTGGGCAACGATATCAACGCAGCGGGCGGGAGATATTATAATGCAGCACCGACGGCCAATTATTTTATCGGCTTGAGCATCAATTTCAACAAGGAAATAAAAAAATAAATATCCCCGGGTTTTCCAACACTCCATTACATTTGCAATATCTGGTCCCCGATTCCGCGAATTGCGGTAGGGGTTAAAAGGGAAGTCCGGTGTGATACCGGCGCTATCCCCGTAGCTGTGAGTTTCATCCCGCCTTTAGCGGGAAAAATGTTTACACTGCAGCCACTGTTCCGCGATTGCGGGATGGGAAGGCAGTAAACAGGAAACAAGCCAGAAGACCTGCCAGATGCATATGACGAATCGCAACGCTTTCGGGTGAAAGGCAGGCGGAGTAAATATGGCTTTCCTGTTTATATCCCTCTGGCCGCACTCTTTTGCTTTGATGATTTTTAATCCATCAAGTTGTAAAAGATGCGAGGCAGTTATTTTTTTATATCAATTCTTTTTGCTTTGCAGCCGGGTATTGCCCTGTTCGCGCAAAACAAATCCGACAGCGCAAAGGCGCTCAGGGAAGTGATTGTTACCGGAGAAAAAAAACAAAATCCATTCACCGCGATTGTTCCCGTACAGGTGCTGAACCATGCAGCACTGCAACAAATCAATGCCGAGACCATCGCAGGCGCCGCCAAATATTTCTCTGGGGTTTTAGTAAAAGATTACGGTGGAATCGGCGGACTCAAAACCATTTCCGTGAGAAGTCTTGGCGGATTAAATACGGGGCTGGTTTATGATGGAATATCTATCGCCGATGCACAGACCGGACAGGTTGATCTGGGCAAATTTTCCTCAACCTTTGTCCAGAGCCTGGAACTGGATCTGGCAAACCCGCAGCAAATACCCCTGCCGGCAAGGATCTATGCCTCTGCATCCATTCTTTCTTTTTCCAGTAATACATTCAATACCACAAATTTTTCGAGTTCAAAATGGATCGCCGGACTCAATACGGGTTCGTTTGGTTTGTGGCAACCCTATGCAGGCCTTTATCTGCCCATAACCAAAAACACGGTGGTGAGCGCCAACGGGGAAGCAACCTGGGCCAAAGGCAACTACCCGTATCAAATTGATAATGGCATCTTTTCGCAAAACGCAGTTCGCACCAATTCTGATATACAGGCGTTCCAGGGAGAGGTGAATATGGCAAACCGATTTGCAGACAGTTCGGTTTTGCAAACCAAGGTGTGGGGATACAGTTCAGAAAGGGGCCTGCCCGGAAGCATCATTTTCTTTAATGATATCGCAGTACAACGCCTTCAGGATGAGAACGTATTTGTCCAAAGTCGTTATCAGAAAAAAATCAGTCCAAATACATCTCTGCTGTTTTCAGCCAAGTACAGTTCCCTGTATACAAAATATACCGACCCGAATTTTTTAAATAACGCCGGCGGCCTCAATGACCGTTATAAACAGCGGGAAATATATGGCAGCGCGGCAGCCAGTCACCGGTTGGGAAATTACTTTTCTTTTGCTCTGGCGGCTGACCTGGCTTCAACACGACTTACAGCCAACATCAATAATTTCCCTGTGCCCGTAAGAACAAGTCTCTGGGATAATTTCGTTTTACAATTCAGTAAATCGCACTGGCAAATCAATGGTTCCCTCCTGTATACCCTGATCAGCGACAAAACCGAGAAAGGCACGGCTGCATCACCCAAAAATAAACTCACGCCGGCCTTTGCCGCCGGATACAAAACCAATCCCGGGAGTCCCTTCCTGTTCCGTTTTTTTTACAAAAATATTTTCCGGATGCCCACTTTCAACGACCTGTATTATACTTACAACAGCAATATCAATCCCAAATTGCTCCCCGAAAATGCAAACCAGTACGACGCAGGCATCACTTATACCAGAAGTTTCAAATCTGACGGGAGTCAACTCAATATCAGCATAGATGGATACTATAATGAAATCAAAGACAAGATCATTGCCGTGCCCTCTCAAAATCTTTTTATCTGGACCATGGAAAATATTGGGGAAGTTCAGATCAGGGGTATCGATCTGAATGCACAGGTCAACAGCAGATTTTCACCCGCACTTAAATGGTCGCTGCGAATGGCTTATACCTGGCAAAAGGCCATTGACGTAACTGATCCCTCCGATGCAGAATATAAAAATGAAATTCCCTATACACCGGAACATTCAGGATCGGCACTGCTTTCTTTTTATTACGGATCCTGGACTGCGGGCTACAGCATTATTTTTTCCGGCGGGAGATATACACTCGGGGAAAACGATCCCTCCAATTTCCTGCCGGGCTGGAATACGCAGGACCTGTTCATTTCCAGCCAGGTCCGCTTCCATGATTTCGGCGCAACGATCAAAGGGGAAGTCAACAACATGTTCAATGAACGATACGACATCATTCACTACTATCCGATGCCCGGCAGGTCGTATAAACTCAGTATAATCATTAACAACTTATAAATCTTTAACAATGAAAAAAAACAGTTTTTATTTAATGGGGATTGCCCTGATGGTTTTCTTCTTCTCCTGCAAAAAAGACAATAACCCCCCGCCCGTTGTACCAAAAACTACCAGTGGAGTATATACTTTAAACCAGGGGCTTTACGGATCAAACAATACAACGCTCACGTATTACGATTTCTCCACATCAAACCCGGTTACCGATTATTTCAGAAACGTGAATGGTTTTGGCATGGGAGATACCGGAAGTGATTTTATTATTTACGGGGGTAAAATATATATCGTCATGAACAATTCAGGATACGTTGCTGTGGGCAGAAATTTAAATGCTTTATTCCTGGACACAATCCCTTTTACAAATGCAGGAGCGAACAGGGGACCGGAAAATATTGTAGCTGCTGCCGGAAAAGTATTTGTGTCTTCAACAGATGGTACCGTGGCAGTCATTGATACAACCAGCCTGACAATTCAAAAATTTATTACAGTCGGATCCAATCCTGCCCAAATGGCCGTTTCCGGAAATAATGTATATGTGAGCAACACCGGAGGCTTCAGTGCCTCATACGACTCTACAGTCTCGGTTATCGATGTGAAGACACTTACAGAAACAAAAAAAATTACAGTGGGTATTAATCCGGGCAGTATCGCTACAGACAGTTCAGGCAACCTATACGTTGTTTGTACAGGAAATTATGCTTCGGTTGCACCCAGCCTGGTTAAATTCAATTTGAATACCAACAGCATTGTCAAATCTGTCGACAGCGCACTGGGAACCATCCGCTATTATAACAATACCCTGATCACCACCGGAGGTTACCTGGGTACAGCCAACGTAGGTATATTGAATACAACTGATCTCGCCGCCGTGAGATCATCATTCGTTACCGATGGTACGCCGATTGAAAATCCCTATGGACTCGACATAGATCCGGCTACCGGCGACCTGTATGTGGGCGACTCGAAGGACTATGTTTCTTCCGGACAGGTTTTTTGCTTTGACAAAGAAGGAAATAAGAAATTTTCGTTTTCCGTTTCCCCGGGTATCAATCCGATCAGGACATTGCTGATTCAACAATAGTCAAAGGCATATCTTTGGAATCGAAATTGAATTTTAACTTTTAAAAATAAATCATGCCTGCAGGAATTAATGAGTTACTGACCGTGACCTTTACCCTGTTTGCCGTAATCGATATCGTAGGTTCCATTCCACTGCTTTTGTCGCTGAAGAAAAAGATGGGGGGCATACAGGAAGTAAAAGCCACGCTGATTTCGGGTGGCCTGATGGTCCTGTTTTTGTATCTTGGCGAACCTTTCCTGCATGTGTTGGGTCTTGAGACCCATTCCTTTGCCGTGGCCGGGTCGATCGTGATTTTTATCCTTGGCCTGGAAATGATCCTGGGTATTGAATTTTTTAAGGCCGATAAAGAATCCAAATCGACCATGATGGTACCGATCGCTTTTCCGCTGATTGCCGGATCGGGCACGCTGACCACCATTATTTCCCTGAAAGCGAATTATAATCAAAGCATGTTGCTGATCGCCATACTGATCAATCTGGTGATTATTTTTATCGTGTTGAAATCCCTGAATTTAATAGAACGTATTCTTGGTCCTGCCGGAATGCTTGCGATACGTAAATTTTTTGGCGTAATATTGCTGGCCATTGCCATCAAAATATTCAGCAGCAATGTGCCCGGACTGATCAAATAGGCCTCGTCGTACAATGGATAGTATAAGAGTTTCCGAAGCTCCAGATCCAGGTTCGATTCCTGGCGAGGCCACTGTTTTTATCTATCCCTCATGCGGAAAACGAGTTTTAAACCCGACCAGTCTGCATCGATCGCACAGACTTTAATATCCACCAGGCCCGTTGCCAGGGCAGTATCCCGGATACAATTTTCGGATAGTTCAGTTTTTTTGCCGGAGGAATTTTTATACCAGGAAATCCAGATCATTCCGTTTTTTTTGATCTCAGCTTTCAGTCGGGGAAGGATTTGTTCCAATTCATTTATGGTTTCAGGGAAGAAATGAATAAAGTCCAATTTTTCCCATGTCCCTTCATGCAAAATCAGTTGATTGTAGATTTCCGGGATCAGTTGCGGATAACTGGCAGGTGCATGAATAAGTTTTACATGAAAACCTTCTTTGAGTCCCAGCTTTCTGAACAATGGATTCGCGGAATAACCGGCTGACATTATTTACTATTTAAAAATTCCTGCAAAAGGGGAAATAGTTTGCCGGGTTCTTCTACCTGCGGGTTATGCCCAGAATATTCGAACATGACAAATCGGGCCTGCGGGCAATATTCCCTGAATTTGACCATCATCTCAGGAACCGCCACGCGGTCATAACGACCACCGTAGATCAACACCGGCATCTTTAAATTTTTTA
>DATCAO010000072.1:0-5879 GCA_036512575.1 Puia sp. | reverse complement strand
TAACCGGACCGCAGATCAGCCAGATGTCCGACGCAGCCATTATGCAAAAAGGCGTTTTGACAGATATTTTCGCCGACGTCGAGCCCAATCAAAAGGAAAGAATCATTCTCTGCCTGAAAAAAGCCGGTCATGTGGTTGGTTTCATGGGCGACGGCATCAACGATGCACCCGCGCTGCATACTGCCGATGTGGGCATTTCGGTCGACTCAGCCGTGGATGTAGCCAAGGAAGCTGCAGACATTGTATTACTTGCCAATGACCTGGATGTTTTGAGCGAAGGCATCCTGATTGGACGGAAGACTTTCACCAATACCATGAAATACGTATTTATGGCCACCAGCGCCAATTTCGGAAATATGTTCAGCATGGCCGGCGCATCCCTTTTCCTGCCCTTCCTGCCCCTGCTGCCCAAACAAATCCTGCTCACCAACCTGCTCACGGATTTTCCCGAAATGGCCATCGCGACCGACCGGGTGGATGCAGAATCCATTGAAAAACCCCGTCGCTGGGATCTCCGGTTCATTCAGCGATTCATGCTGATTTTCGGACTGCTGAGCTCCGTGTTTGACTACCTCACTTTTGCCATCTTAATTTTATTATTGAAGGCAGATGAAAAAGTATTTCAGACGGGCTGGTTTGTAGAATCCGTTATTTCAGCCACGCTGATTGTGCTCGTGGTGCGCACCCGGCTGCCCTTCCTGAAAAGTCCGCCGGGAAAATATCTATCCCTCGCTACCGGGCTCATTGTGATTACGGTTTTAGTGCTGCCGTTTACGGCACTGGGTGATTTGTTTAATTTTACCCGGCTTCCTATTGTATTCTATGGCTGGATCGGTCTTATCGTCGCCGCTTATATTTTTTCGGCTGAATGGCTCAAGAGATGGTTCTATCGCAAATGGCAAAAGAATAATTGAGTGGAACAGGATATTCATGATACGGATTCAAAAAAAATGGCAGTAGCCATCGAAGACAGGTTCAGTAAAACAAATCATGTTTTGCATCAAATGACCCTGAACTGCTCAGCAGACCATATCCATAGTTTTCGGGTTGAAATTAAAAAACTGAAAGCCCTGATCCGCCTGTTCAGTTTCAGTATTTCGGATCCATCGACATGCAAATTCCCCAAACCCCTGGATACCCTGTACAAATCGCTGGGAAGTCTCCGTGAGTGGCAGATCCAAAAACAAAACATCGCGAAGACCGCGGAAGAAATGCATTATGCAAACCAGTTGGCCTACCTGGATATCATAAACCGGAAAACTGATTCATGTAAACGCCGGGTGATGGAATTAATGGGGCGGCTTCCGGATTTGAAAAGATTTATGGAACAAATCAAAAACAATAGTCCCGGAGAACTTACCCCCGATTCCATTGACGAATTCATCCAAATGAAAATGCTCGCCGTTCAAAATGTATTGCAAAGCGGAAAATATGATGACGCGTCCATGCACGACATGCGCAAAAAAGTTAAAGATGTACAGTATATTATTTCCGGTTCAGAAAAAGCCGGGAGAACAAACGAACATATTGCCCGGCTGAAATCTGTACAATATGTTTCTGCAAAGCTGGGCGACTACCACGATCTCTGCATAGCGCTGATACTGCTCAAAAAAGAGTTAAATAAACTTCATAAAGACACGGATGAAAAAAAACTGCTCCGGAAAATAAAAAACAAATGGCAGGCAGACAAACTGAGCCTGCGCCAGCGCACCACAGATTCCCTGCAGGTATTGATTCAGCACCATTTTCCAGAAGCCTGCGTGAACGGAATCGCGTGAAACGACGACCTGACTATTGTACCCGGCCGGCCTTAATAATAAATTTTTCAATGTATCTCTGAGATTATTGATCTTTAGGGCCTGATCATCTGCATCATTTATAGTCCATGATATGGCGGAACTTACACTCATGAAAAACCAGCTGAGTTCTTTATTCCTTCTCCTGGGCCTTGTGTCCTGTACGGCTAAGCTGGAGAAGACCAGTCCGCAGACCGGAAATATTACCGCATCCGTTTATGCAGCAGGGTTCGTCAAAGCCAGGAATCAATACCAGGTTTATTCCACAGTGAGCGGCATTGTCGATAAAATTTATGTAACTGAAAACGACCGGGTAAAAAAGGGTACTCCGATTATGTTGATCGCCGACCAGCCTTCCAGGCTCAACCGGGAAAATTCTGACCTGTCCGCCCAGTACGCTGCGCTACAAACCAATGAGGATAAATTAACCGACCTGAAAAATAATATCGATCTGGCCGGGAGTAAATACCAAAATGATTCCCTGGTTGCAAAAAGACAGGAAAATTTGTGGAGCCAGGGCATCGGGTCAAAACTCGAAATGGAACAAAAAGACCTGGCCGCACAGAGTTCAAAGATCGCTATGGAGTCTGCCAAAATAAAATACAACGACCTGCTCAGGCAATTGAAACTCAACGACAGGCAGTCGCAAAACAACCTGGCCATCAGCAGGTCCAGGGAAAATGATTATACCATAAAAAGTGAACTGGCGGGGAGGATGTATTTCATTTATCCGAAAAGGGGCGAAATCATTTCTCCGCAAACGGTGCTGGCCGTGATCGGAGATTCCTCTGCTTTTTATCTCGAGCTGGAAGTGGACGAATACGATATCGTAAAACTGAAAACAGGCCAGGAAATCATCATCACGATGGACAGTTACCGGAATGAAGTTTTTGAAGCGCGTGTCACAAAAATTGATCCCCTGATGAATGATCGAACCAAAACCTTCCGCGTGGAAGCGGAATTCACCAAACGACCCCCTGTTTTATATCCCAACCTGACTGTAGAGGCCAATATCGTAATCCAGACCAAAGAAAAAGCGATCACCATTCCCCGGAATTATCTGGTCAATGATTCTTTTGTGATCGTCAACAAAACGGAAAAAAGGGCGGTGAAAACTGGGATTAAAGATTATCAGCGCGTTGAAATCATTCAGGGACTATCAGACCAGGACATCATTTATAAACCAAAGGAATGAAATTCAAACTCACGTTCAGCATTGCCAAATCCCTTTTGCTGGCGAGGTGGAAACAAACCCTGGTGGCAGCCATCGGCGTCACCTTTGGCATCGCCATGTTTGTGGCGCTGCTGAGTTTTATGACGGGATTAAATAAAATGCTCGACGGACTTATCCTGAACCGGACACCTCATATTCACTTATATAAGGAAATCAAACCCAGGGATAAGCAACCCGTGGACATATCCGAATTGTATAAAGGAAATTACAATTTCATCAGCTCGATCAAAGCCGGCGATTCCCGTCTCGAGATTTACAACAACGGTTTTATCATGCAGGCACTTAGAAAAGATGCCAGGATCCGCGGGTTCGTGCCCAGGATTGTTGCACAGGTCTTTTTTAACAATGGAACCGTAGATATCAATGGCATCATAAACGGCGCTGACGTACAGGAGGAAACCCGGCTTTTTGAATTCTCACAATACATCGTGGAAGGTAAGGCGGAGGACCTCCAAAATATTCCCAACAGCATCATCCCCGGTATCGCCCTGGCCAAGAGGCTGCAGGTTCATTTGGGAGATATGGTCACCATCACGACGGCGCAGGGCGAACGCTACACCTTAAAGGTTGTGGGTCTTTACCAGTCGGGTATCAACGACTATGACCGGGTGCAGAGTTTTGCATCTATAAATACAACCCAGAAAATACTGGGCAAGGCAAATAATTATGTAACGGATATTGCCATAAAAATAAAAGATATCAAACAGGCACCTGCCATGTCGAAGGAATATGCCCGGCTTTTCGGCACGGATGCTGAAGACATTGAAACGGCAAATGCCCAATTCGAAACAGGCAGCTCAATACGACTCACCATTTCCTATTCCGTAGGAATCACCCTGCTCATCGTGGCAGGATTTGGCATCTATAATATCCTGAACATGATGATTTATGAAAAAATGGATTCCATCGCGATATTAAAAGCGACTGGTTTTTCAGGCGCTGATGTGCGGCGCATTTTTCTGACCATTTCACTCAGTATCGGTTCTTTCGGTGGTATCATGGGCCTCATCTTCGGGTTTTTTATTTCTAAAGGAATCGGAAATATTCCTTTTACCACGGCAGCCCTTCCCACCATAAAAACATTTCCGATCAATTACAATCCGATTTTGTATGCAGTGGGTATCGTCTTTTCCCTGGTAACCACTTACCTGGCCGGATTATTTCCTGCGCGTAAGGCAGGCAGGATCGATCCCGTCATCATAATCAGGGGAAAATAATATGGATAACCTGACCGTATTGGAAGCGAGGCATATCTACAAGGAATTTCATGACCCGATCACCGTAAACGTACTTTCGGACATCAGTTTTTCCATCAGCAAAGGTGAATTTGTTTCTGTTGTAGGAAAATCAGGTTGTGGTAAGTCCACCATGTTGTACATCCTGTCCACGATGGATACCGACTATGCAGGCGAACTGCTCATCGACAATGAAAGCATGGTGAAGAAAAAGGAAAAAGAACTGGCCAAGGTGAGAAATGAAAAAATCGGATTTGTGTTTCAGTTCCATTACCTGCTCAATGAATTTAATGTGCTCAGGAATATTATGCTGCCCGCACTGAAACTGGGCCAGTATACTGAAGAAGAGATTGGAGAACGCGCCATGCAAAAACTTCAGATGCTGGATATGGGGAAGCTGGCCAACAAAAAACCCAATCAGCTTTCCGGCGGGGAAAAACAAAGAGTAGCCATCGCACGTGCCCTGATCAACGAACCGCATATCATCATGGGCGATGAACCCACGGGAAACCTGGACAAGAAAAATTCTGAAATCGTATTTGATGTGTTTCAGCGCCTGGCAAATGAATTCAATCACACCCTCCTGATCGTAACACACGACAACAGTTTCGCCGCCAGAACCCGGCGCGTGATTGAAATGGAGGATGGTCGGATCATCCGGCAATAACTGTCCGGTTCTATATCATTTAGGTCATCCACCTTTTTAGGTGTGGCAGACTCCGGGCTGTATTATTAATGATATCCGGACTCAGTTTCATTTCACTCATTTTTGCTTTTATGAAACTTGTCATCTCTTCAAGCTTCATGGAGGGATTGACAAATGCACCATCCCGGTAACAATAGGTACAATACTGATGGTTTTTTGAACCATCTTTTTCTGTACCCAATAATTGATCATTGTCCAAAGGCATACAGCAACTTTGACAAAATTGATTGAGTGCCATAATGTTACTTTTTAATATTTAAAACTAGGCATTACTTACACCCGAATCAATGATGGTAATCATGCACCCATTTGACAATACTCAGCAATCTGACTACAACGCGGGTGGCCTGTGGCGACCATTTTTCAGGATGATCAGAAACTATCATTACATTGGGATCCCAAACCTCCCAAACTGTGAAAAAAGCATTCCTCTTTATTTACATTCTCGGTGTTGTTCTGATTTGCGCATTCCGGACACCGGTAAAATATTACCAGTTTTATGACCGGTGGGTCGTTATTCACAGCCATATTTTCAGTGATAAAGGAAAAATCCTTGCCGGTCAGTGGGTGCTCTATATATTTATCTGGTCAGTCTTTGTCTTTCTCGTTTATACCGGGCTGGCCTGGCTGAAAAGAAATAAATATTGATGCGTCGCTGAACTTAATCATGCCTGCGCTGTTATTATTATACCCGCAGAAAAAACAGGCTACAGGCTAAAAACACTAACATGGACCAAAAAACTATTTTGACGAAAATCGCGTTGAATGGCTGGCAAACCCAGGTTGACCGGGCCACACAATTTGTAAACAACCTGACTGATGAAGAATTGATGAAGGAGGTAGCGCCGGGTAAAAACAGGGGCATTTACCTGGTGGGTCACCTGGCTGCGGTACATGATGCATTGCCG
>DATCAO010000071.1:0-4076 GCA_036512575.1 Puia sp. | reverse complement strand
CAATCACCAGGGCAATATCGAAAAGATCACTTTTTTTATGGAAGAGTGTAAACCAATGGGATTGAAAGTGCTGGGGCCGGATGTCAACGAATCCAAACAGGGATTTGCCGTAAACAGCAAAGGAGAAATCCGGGTTGGTCTGGGGGGCTTGAAAGGTGTCGGGGAAGCGGCCGTTTTTTCCCTGATTGAAGAAAGGGAAAAAAACGGACCTTATGTTTCGATCTTTGATATGGTCAAACGAATTAACCAGCGAACGGTGAGTAAAAAAACACTCGAGAGCCTGGCACATGCCGGCGCTTTTGATTGTTTTCCCCAACTGCATCGCGCACAATATTTTTTTGTCGCTCCCGGCGAAACCACAAGCGGGCTGGAAAAAATTATCCGCTTCGGAAATGTTGTGCAGGCACAAAATGTTTCACACAGCAATACTCTTTTCGGCGTTTCGTCTACAGAATATGAAGTTCAGCCGCCTAAGATTGCCGGTTGCGATCCTTGGTCATTGACAGAATTATTGGATCATGAAAAGGAAGTGACAGGAATGTTTCTGAGCGGACACCCTTTGGATCATTTCAAATTCGAAATCAACCACTATGGAATTCTTAATCTTGCTGAATTCAATGAAGTGAAAGAAGCAGTAAGCCTGCAGGCAAATCCGGGAAAATCCTACCGCCTCGCAGGGCTGGTTATCGACGCCCAGCACCGTGTAACTAAAACAGGAAAACAATTCGGCTCTTTTACTATAGAGGACTATTCCGGAAAAAGTGAATTCGTTCTGTGGAGTGAAGATTACGCCCGGTATTCAAACTACCTGGAAGCCGGAAAAAATATTTTCATGACGGGATTTTTTAAAACCAGGTACAATCGTCCGGAGTTTGAATTCAAAGTGGATAAAATACTTTTGTTGGAAAGTATCAAACCACTGCTCACCAAACAGCTGGTTATTGATCTGGATGCCCGGCATCTTAATGAACATATGGTGGGGTTTCTGGAAAAAAACATAAAAAAACATCCGGGAAAGGCCAGCCTGAAATTCAACGTGCAGGAATCTAAAACAAATGCTAAAATTAGCTTATACAGCCTCGAAACAGGGTTTGAAATGAATGACGAAATGGCTGCCTTTTTACAGGAATGTCCTGAATTTGAAGTGCAGATTGTAAGTTACTAGGAGCTGACATGACATATTGGTTCATTGCTATCAATGGAACCCTATTTGCACAGAAAAGGAAACCCAGATCGGGAGCATTTATATGCGACTATTTCGGGGTTGTCGTTAACCCGACAAAGAATACGGATAAATAAACTGAATTTTGTATAAAATCTAAATAGCAAAATATATGGCACTTGAATACACCGATGCGAATTTCCAGGAGAAAGTACTTTCGTCTGATAAACTGACGGTGATCGATTTTTGGGCAGAATGGTGTGGGCCTTGCCGCGCAATTGGTCCCGTAATTGAAGAACTTTCAAAGGAATATGATGGTAAGATCAATGTGGGTAAAGTAAATGTCGACCACAATCCTCAGCTGTCTGTGAATTACGGTATTACGTCAATTCCAGCAATTTTATTTATTAAGGATGGCAAAGTAGTGGATAAACTGGTGGGTGCACAACCCAAGAGCAATTTTGTCAAAAAAATTGAAGCACATATAGGCTCAACGCTTAACGCTTAACGCTTAACGCTTAACGCTTAAGGCCAAAGGCATATGGCGCAAGGCTTGTCGATATATTCATTCGCAGCGTTTCCTTTAGGAAACGCTTTTTTATTTAATAGTAGCGCGAATACTTTAACAAAAGCTTTAAGCCTTACGTCCTAAGCTTTATGCTCTAGGCTTTATGCGTTTTCACTATTTTTGCCAACCGTTTGAAATATGAAAAAAAATTTAATTCCACTGCTGTTTATTTTTTTTATGAACAGCTCCTGCAGCAACTCATCTGATCAATCTGAATCAACCGAATCCATTGCGGAACCGGGAAAAACTGATGAACCACCCGCGATCAGCTACACGGTGCTCAATGCCCTGCCTCACGACACCAATTCTTATACCGAGGGTTTACTCATACATGATGGTAAATTATTTGAAAGCTCCGGTGCGCCGCAGGAATATGATAATACCCGGTCGATCGTCGGTATTGTAGATCCCGAGAGCGGTAAAATCGCAGTAAAAGCAGAATTGGACAGGAAGACCTATTTCGGGGAAGGCATTACCATCCTGCACGAAAAACTCTACCAGCTGACCTGGACCAATAAAAAAGGATTCATATACGACCTGAAAACTTTTAAGCGAGTCGGCGAATTTGATTTTCCAAGCAAGGAAGGATGGGGAATCACCACCGACGGAACAAGCCTGATCATGAGCGATGGCAGCAGTAACCTGACTTACCTCGATCCGGTAACTTTTAAAACAAACCGTATTGTTGGCGTTACAGATAACAATGGACCGGTCGGAAACATCAATGAACTGGAATGGGTTAATGGCACCATCCTCGCAAATATTTATCAAACGCCCTATATTTTCAGGATAAATCCATCCACCGGAAAGGTTTTGGGGAAAGCCGATTTCAGTAACCTCGTTAAGGAAATTAAATTAAAAACCCCCGATGTGGAATACATGAACGGAATCGCCTGGGATTCTGCAAAAAATAAAATACTGATCACCGGTAAACTCTGGCCGAATATTTATGAGGTGAGATTAAATAATTAACGAAATTTCGTTATTTCATTTGCCGATGAAAGCCTTATGCCTTCCGCATTAAGCCTTTTCCTTTGCAGCTTCAGCTTTAAGCCTGGAGTTCTAAGCCTTGAGCAACATAAATTAAAGAGCTGCATTTCTCTGTATTCCCAATCGCTTTCAAATTAGAAACAGCACCGGTATAAAATCCTTTAATGAGAGAGCCGGAAGCACCGGTATATTTTTCACTTAGCAGACTGATGTAATAACTGTCGAACCACATCGGAACTTCTTTTTTCAATTGAAATCCAGTGGCCTTGAGCAGCCACTGCATCGAAGCGGGAGAAAAATGATACAAGTGCCGCGGCACATCATAAGCCGCCCAGGAAGCTCCATATTTTGTTGCGTCATAACTGGTATAATTTGGCACGGCAATAAAAACGCAGCCGCCGGGTTTTAGGAGGTCCCTGATGCGATGTAAATAAGGATAGAGATCGTGTACGTGTTCAAGAACATGCCATAAACTTATCGCGTCATAACCGGCGGGTTTCAGCGATGTAAATTCGTCAACCGACATTAAGGAAGTCTGGTGATGTTCCTGCGCTCTGCGACGGGCTGTGTCGTCTGGCTCTATGCCCTCGCTTTCCCATCCATGTTGATTCATATACCTGACGAAAGCGCCGGTACCGGCGCCAATATCCAGATGCCTGCCATTTTTCAAACCTGTTGAACGCTCTAATAAACGGAATTTAGATGTCAGGGTCCGGTTCCTTACCAAATGGTACAGGTTATTGACCAAACCTTTTCGTGTATTGCTGTGCGATATATAATCCTCCGACTGGTAGTAACGCCCGATCTGATCTTCTCCGGGAGGATGAAAGGTAAACCGCAGACTGCATTGAGGACATTCATAGATATCGAAAAAATCACCACTTACAGAATGGTCCTGAACTTTCAGTACAAACCGGCTGTTGATGCTGTGACAAACCGGGCAGTTGATCGAGGACTCGGGTGCTGGATTCATCGGGTGGGATTGATCCGCTTGGGGCGGTTTATTTTTTTACCTGAACCGACTGCTGATTGCCGGTGGATTCCACTTTCCAGCCATGTGTTGAGAAATGCATCATGATAACGAACACCGCAACGATGCCACCCAATAAAGCAACAAGCCACCAGAGACGGTTTCCATGAACCGGTTCTTCCGCAAGCCAGTCGCTCATTTCATTATTTGACCGCTCCCGGTCACCCACCAGCAGCATATGCTTCGCGTTGGCGCGAACCACTTTTTCTGCAGGAACCGGTTGCAAAAAAAACGGATTCAGAATCGAGGATTCAAAATGGATTTCACCCATATCATCCTTTTTTAAAACACCCAAACCTTCCCAGGGTGCTTCCCGGAAATAATTC
>DATCAO010000070.1:0-4183 GCA_036512575.1 Puia sp. | reverse complement strand
CAATCCTTCAATAATAATTTAGCTTATACCTTCATTTAAAAGATGTTTCTGTTTTGGTCTTACCGCCAACTGCAAACTGCCAACCGCCAACTAATATGTTTGGAATCTTCAAAAAGAAAACACAGGAACCCGCAGATTTTTCAGGACTTCAGGCCGATATGCACAATCACCTGATTCCGGGAATCGACGATGGATCGACAGATCTGGAATCGTCCATTGTGATGATCCGCGCGATGTATGAGCTGGGCTACCGCAAATTCATTGCCACGCCCCATGTGCAGTGGGAGATGTTTAAAAATACCCAGGAGATCATTGAAAATGGGGCAAAACTTGTACGCGAGCGCCTCGAGAAAACAGACATGCAGGTCGAATTCAGGGGATCCGCAGAATATTTTTTAGATGAACACGTGGATGAGCTGCTGGAAAAAAATATTCCCCTGCTTACCATTTATAAAAAAATGGTCCTGGTGGAGTTCTCTTTTATCCGTCAGCCGATGGACCTGAAGGACAAGCTTTTTCAGCTCCAGATCAAGGGCTACCAGCCGATCATCGCCCACCCTGAACGTTACCTGTATTTCGGCGCCCATAAGAGCGTCTACGATGAATTGCACAATATGGACTGTGTGTTTCAGCTCAACCTGCTTTCTCTTTGTGGCTATTACGGCAAGAGACAGGAAGAACTGGCCCATTACCTCATTAAGAAAAAATATGTAAGTCTCTTAGGCTCAGACCTTCACAACCTTCGGCACATCAACATCCTTCGTGCCTCTTCCCACATTTCCGCCACCGTAAACAGCCTGCTCGACGCGGGTGTTCTTTTGAATCCCCTGCTTTAAATACGGTATACCGGGTTTGCCGTTTATCAAAGTCCCGGATCGTATATCGTGAATCGTGTAACGTTTATCGACTGTCGATCTACGATCCATGATATACGATCTACGACAAAAGATCCCCTCTCCTCCACTCTGTCATGACTCTATGGCAAGTAAACCAACTGTTAAGAATCCCCCGCTTGTCAATTAGCTGACATTCCGTCTTGGCATTATTTTTATCTTTATAGAGTAAACCTTTTTATTCTATGGGTGCTCCTGAATTCAATCAACTCCTGGTATCCAATGCTGAATTTCTGAAACCGTTTGCGATCACTTTAACCAGGGATAGCGAAGAGGCGAAAGATCTTTTTCAGGAAACGCTGTACCGGGCAATAGCCAACAAAGACAAATACAATGTCGGTACCAATATTAAAGCATGGTTGTACACGATCATGCGCAATATCTTCATTAATAATTACCGGCGCCGCGCAAAGCAGAAAACCATATTCGATGCTTCACCGAACGATTACCTGTTAAATAACAGTCAGTCGGCCGTGATAACAGGCAACGCTGAAAGCAACCTGCGCATTCGCGATATCCAGGGAGCCATTCACGGACTGCCTGAAATATTCAGAAACCCTTTTCTGCTTTATTTTGACGGTTATAAATATCATGAAATTGCAGACATGCTGCAGGAGCCCCTGGGCACCATCAAGAGCCGCATTCATTTCGCCCGTAAGCTTCTGAAGTCCCAGATCCAGCAATTTTAATGAAGGATTGTTCAGCTCCTGTAAGGCCGGCCTGGAATTTTTTGTGAATCTGATACTACCTTTGTTTCCCGGCCGGGTTTGAATGCGTATCAGTAAGCGAGCTCTGACTTTTCAATTGTAAACCCGGTATTGACTTTAAACCGCTATGTACAGTTTCGACTTCTTTACTTGTAAACCCGTATGGACTTTGAAATGCTAACTCCGGTTTTGATTATTCGCCTATGAACCCGGTACCAACTTTGTTCATTCATGCGGTATTCAGGAATTGATCCAAATCATTAAGACGAATTTATATTTTGCAAGCCGAGAATAGTTGGCGGGAATTAGTATTTTTAAAAAAGGCGAATTTTGATTCAAACGAATACAACCGAAGAAGAAGTCATCCTGGTCAATGAGCAGGACGAACAGACCGGCACCATCGCAAAAATGGAAGCGCACAGGAAGGCCCTGCTACATCGGGCTTTCAGTATTTTCATATTCAATAACAAAGGAGAGATGCTCCTGCAGCAACGGGCGATGGGGAAATATCACAGCCCGGGATTATGGACCAATACCTGCTGTTCACATCCCCGGCCCGGTGAAGACGTGGAAGCGGCGGCAGGCAGGAGGTTGAAGGAGGAAATGGGCATTGATGCTCCACTCCACAAAATTTTCGATTTTATCTATCGCACGGAATTTGATAACGGCCTCACCGAATTTGAATTCGATCATGTCTATACCGGTGTGTACAATGGGCAACTGAATCCCGACAGGCAGGAAGTACAGGATTATTGTTTTCGTTCGATGGAAGACATCGGGCAGGATCTGCAGCGCCGGCCCGAGAAATACAGCGCCTGGTTCAGGATTGCTTTTCCGAAATTGCTTAAAAAGGCTTAAAGCTTAACGCATAAGGCGTAAGGCGTAAGGATTTTGAGTTGATCGAAGTAATTATTTTCTAAAATCAATATTCGAAGAATTGATTCCTGCTTTCATTTCGCCTTAAGCGTTAAGCCTTAAGCCTTACGCTTTAAGCCTTAAGCGTCAAGCCTTCTTCGACTTTTACTGTTTTCGCTTTGGAACCTCCCCTGTTGTCGCGCGCCATTCGGGAATAGACGGAAAGATTTCTGTCGAAAAGAAATTTAAATAGTAGGATAGTGTATGAAGTATGATGCCCCAGTGTATTATAATAATCGCCGGCGAATTTTTTGATTTGGGGTAATCTGTTCCAGGGAACGGAGGGGAAATCGTGGTGTTCGTTGTGATATCCTACATTCAGGTTTACTGAATTCAGCATGCCGTAATAACTCTTGGTCTCCTGATCACCATGTGTAAGAAAATGTTCCTGAACCCAACGGGCACCCAGTGGATGTAGCCCGACAGAGAAAAAGAAACTGGCGGTCAGGTACACCGTTGACTTCCACCCGAGGAAATAAATAAAGAATCCCATGAAGGTGAGTTGGACAATGATATTTACGACGGTCCACTTATCCATCAGCCTCACTTCCTTGATGCGTCCCGGGCGGATCATCTGGAAAATGGGGTAGAACAGAAGCCAGAGGGCTTTTCCAAAACCTGAATTATTAATCAGTTTTGCTTCCCAACGGTAAGGCATATCCGCATCCAGTTCTTCCACACCCTGATAGGAATGGTGTTTCAGGTGGTATTTCTGAAAGGAAATCGCACTGGGGAAAACCAGGGGAAGATTGGCAATGATAGCAGACCATTTATTAAAAAAACTCTTCTTAAAGAGTAGGTTATGGGCTGCTTCGTGAATGCAGACGTAAAGGGTATGGCTGGCAAAAGCACCTCCCAGATAAGCAACGAGAAAAATAAGCCACCAGGAAGCATCGCGGAGGAACCAGCCCAGGGCAATCTGGAAGGAAACACAGAGCAGGATCACGCCAAAAGTCCAGGGGTTACGACCGATTAAGTTCCTGATCTCCGGGTGTTTATAAATAATTTCTTTCGTCCTCGGCTTATGAGGCTCACTTTCCATACTCCACCGGAAACTTTTCAGTTTAGGCATAAACCCTGATTTTGAACCGCGAAATTACTTATTTTTTTTTAGTTGGCCTTTTAGGGGTTGACGGTTGACGGTTGACGGTTGGCGGTTGGCGGTTGACGGTGGCTAGAACAGACTTCCCAGACTTCCAGACCCCCCACTTGTTATTTGGGTTTATACTTGGATTCATCAAAAATCACCCGATCCGGGGTTTGCATGATTTGCTGCGGCGAAAAATCCGGGTGAAGCGCTGCATATTTCTGAACGATACGTAATCCCACCCACTGACCGATATTTCCGGGTGAGGCTTCAGGCATTCCCTGCGTATAAGGCGCATCGCCGATATAATTTTTAATCAGGTCGGGTTCCAAAGTGTAGAGATTTTGTTCAAGGAAAAAATTCCAGATCTGTCCTTCGTTGGTTATACACCAGTTGAGTTGTTTTTGTGAGAAGCCGGTTTTCAGACTGTCCGCCGTTTCCGGCAACAATTGGTCGACCAGCCACCAGCCTTTCCCTTTTTCAACCATTTGCTCGATCAGCGGTTTCCCGGAACTCTGATCAGGAAACAGGTCTTCAGCGAGCGATTTCATACAATTCGGGACGATATATTCCGGTTCAAA
>DATCAO010000069.1:0-3237 GCA_036512575.1 Puia sp. | reverse complement strand
ATTTGTTCAGTAAATACTGCAAAGCGCTTTACAGTCTTTGGCAAATCCTGCTTTATCAACCGGATATCCGATTCGATTTTGCAGAAATTCAGGAAGCGAACCCAGGTGGCATCTCGGGAAGGTCAAAAATGCGAATGGGGAAAATCCACTGGTATTTCCCCATTTGGAACGCAGGTTCAGCCCGGGTAGTTTTAGTTTTTCTTTTCTCCAGTCCCAAACCATTTTTTATGAATCAAGTTCAATTACTTTTCTTACAGGTGACGCATGATCCTGCCCGGCTGTTTCAGAATGGCCTGATGGTATTCGTATGTATTGCCGGATTTCATATTTGCAGCAAATTCACCGAACCCAAATCACCGCAGCAGGACAGAAATGTATTAGTGGGTGAAACAAGAAAAAAGAGCCTGATCCGGATCATTTTATATTTGATATGTTTTATTTGGATTGCCGTAATGACCATGTAAATTCGATATCCTGGCGACCGTGAAATCATTACGCGGGACCAATCAGATCCCAAAGATTCCCGTACAAATCTTCAAATACCGCCACGGTTCCGTATGATTCACTTGACGGAGGCCGCACAAAACGGATGCCTTTGTCGAGCATCGCCCGGTGATCCCGAAAAATATCATCTGTACGCAGAAATAAAAAAACGCGGCCGCCCGTTTGATTGCCGATAGCATTTTCCTGCACAGGCCCGACTGCTTTCGCCAGCAACAGTGCACATTCTTCTGCTCCCGTCGGCGCGACGAGCACCCATCTTTTTGTTTCTGAAAGTACAGTATCTTCCAGCAAACGGAAACCCATCTTTTGGGTATAAAAAGCAATGGCATCATCATAGTCCCGGACAACCAGAGCGATGTGGGTGATAAACTGTTTCATAAAATAAATTTATCGATATGATCAGGTTATTTTTGTCCTTTTTTCAAAACCGGACGCCGGCAACCTTATGACAGGAAGAACCTTATCCCTCTTATTTGCATGCTGCCTCTTCTGCATGAGGGCGTCGGCACAGGAAAAAGATACCATTATCCTGTATAACGGTCAGATCTTAATCGGTGAAGTGCAGCAGTCAAATTTAGGCGTGATCAGCATTGATGATATCGATATGAAGATCGTGAATATCAAATTATTCAAAATAAAAAGGCTGGTCATCCGGGAGCGGTTTAAAATTGAAACGATAGGAAAGGAATTCTATTTTGGTTCCATGAGAACGACCGACAGGGAAGGATGGGTTGATATTCATACGGTGGATGGGGCAACAATCCCATTGCACATCACGCATATCTTCGAATTGATTTCGCTGGAACATGGATTTTTCAGAAGAATGAATGGGAATATCTCTGCCGGATTGAGTTTTACCAAATCGAGCGGTATTGGCCAGATTAATTTCAGTGCATTTGCAGATTATCCCACCAAACTGTTCGATTACCAGTTGTCTCTGAACAGTATTGGTTCTATTGATTCAGGCAGGTTTTCAAGAGACAATGAAAATGCCCAGTTGCTGGTCACATACGACCTGACCAGTTCCTGGTTTCTGGCCACTTCGTTACAATACCAGCGTAATCTGGAATTATCCATAGACAGCAGGTATCTTTTAATGACAGGTGCAGGAAATAAATTATTTATAAGAAAGAATTGGCGCCTGATGGCCATAACCGGTATTTCTGTTTCAGAGGAAAATAGCACGGAGGGTACCAGCAGCAGTGCCTTATTTGAAGTGCCCATTAGTTTAATTTTTAATTTTTATCGTTTCCAGAATCCCGATATTCAGATCACCAGCACCCAGACTGTTTATTTCAGCCTGACCCAGCAGGGCAGGGTACGCTTTAACAGCAATACGAGTTTTGCCTGGCAGCTCATACGTTATTTCTACCTGAACATTAGTCCTTATACCAATTTCGACAACCAACCCCCGGGAGGTTCCTCGACTAATTTTGACTACGGCATTGTGCTCGGTCTGTCGTATAAATTTTAGACGTTGGAGGGAAGCGAAACTACTTTTCAATCGTCCAGATTGTACGTTGTATTAATATGCTGAATGAATAAAATCGCGTCTGTTTTTATTTTTTCATACTGGCCGACCAGCCGGATATTATACGCTTTGATCAGATTGACGTCCACACTGAGCTGGACCAGGTCGGCAGGGCTCAGATTACGCATGGTCGCACTGACAACGGGAGACCTTGTTACCGAGGCCGCAACATTCTCCGGCGTAAAATGATTGGAGATAAAACTCTCCAGGTATTTCCCCATATAATCGATATCCCTGGATTCAAGTTTTTCCATTACTACGATATCTTTTTCGTAGAGATCGATATGTTTTGCGATTTTGGTTTTCACAAACTTTCTAAGGTGCAGGTCCTTTTTTATGGTAGCTATAGCACCGGTTGAAGGATAAAAAAAATCCAGCCGGTCGCAGTCCACGACCATATTCTGCAATTTTTTATAGTCAATGGCAGCTGCCGGCTGCATAAGGATTTCGTAGAGGCTGTCGCCTCTCCGGATCTGAAGTTGCTGAAAAGCGATCAGACTGGTCAGTTTGGTAGTATCGTTACTGAGGTCTTCCCTCAGCTGGCCTGCCAGTTCTTCCACATGATTTTTATCTGTGATAAATTCCCTGAGGTTTTCTGCCAGGAATCCCATAGTGACGGCCAGGAAGATCATCAGGAATTCCAGAAAATAGTCCTTGAAATGTTTTTCTTCATGATGGCCTCCGGAATGATGATGAACTTCCATATAAAAATTGCTGGTTTAAATCTTTAAATTTAATAAAATGGGTTAAAAGTATGCCATTTCCGCCTGTAAAAGGGGTAACCGGGGGCTGGATCAACTTTTGCAGGTAGTCAGGATGCCCTTGTCCAATCCTGTCACCGACCCCATACCATCACCTGCTGCCCAACTTCAGGTACCGGCATTCCTTTCCGGCACGGGTGGCATGAATGAACGCATATGTCAGTACAACTGGAATGAATCTCCCCTGGGCGCGGTTGAGGACTGGAAACAAAGTTTACGGTCCGCCTTGGGAATTTGCCTGAATTCTAATTTCCCGATTGCCATATATTGGGGAGAAGAACTGATTCTTTTATATAATGATGCCTGGAGTTCCATACCGGGTAATAAACACCCATGGGCCCTGGGAAGGCCTGCCAAAGAAGTATGGCCGGAAATCTGGGACGACATCGAACCCCAGTTTGCAAAAGCGTTTTCGGGTGAAGCCGGCGGTTCAAAAGACGC
>DATCAO010000068.1:0-3830 GCA_036512575.1 Puia sp. | reverse complement strand
CTGATAGTGTGCTTCCATAATGGTCCCGAAGAAATAAAGGGTTACCATGTTAAATATGAGATGCATGTAATCTGCATGAATGAGTCCGCAGGTAATAAACCGGTAATACTGTTTTTGCTTACTGATGGCCGGAGGCCAGAAAATCAGTTCATCAATGATTTTAGACTGCCGGAATCCGGCGATGGAAATGAGACCCGTAATAAAAATAATAGTAAGGGTAATGGTAATGTTGAACATGTAGAATAAAGGGCTTAAAGATATACTTAAATTAGAAAATTGACAATTGATTAGTCATGATGATATTTCTCATTTCGTACGATGCTGCAGGCTCTGTAAATCTGCTCAGCCAGGATGAGGCGTACGAGTTGGTGGGGAAAAGTAAGTTCGGATAGAGACCATATCAATTTTGATCTCTCCAAAATGGATTCATCGAGTCCATAAGCACCTCCGATCAGGAAAATCAGTCTCCTGACGCTGTCATTTCCCCTGTCCTGTATAAATGATGCCAGCTTGCGGGAATTCATGGACTTCCCTTTTTCATCCAACGACACCAGCCAGTCGTCCGTCTTTAAAGCAGACAAAATCAATTGCTTTTCCTCTTCCTTTAATTTCCCGGGGCTTAGGGGAGCAGCATTTTTCTTCAGGTTAAACAACTGCCATTCTATAGGAAAATAATTCCCTATTCGCTTCGTAAAGTCCTTAACTCCATCCGCAACATACAATTCATGCGGTTTACCTATTGCCCAGCATTCGATTTTCATCACCTAAATTTAACCAGATATGTACATGGAATCTTTTTTATGGATTAATTTTTATCAACTTTGTATTTTACCAAATCGCATTCATGAAAAATGCAAGAGGGTTGCGTCAGGTACTCATTATTACTGTAGTTTTTTTCGTTTCGAGAATGCTCGTATGGGGCCTTGGTTTGCATCTGAATCCCTGGCCTCTGTATGCCTATTGGCAGTATCTGGACCTGAATACGCTGAAATATCATCTGATCAGAGGTGTTTGGTTCGATCACGCCCAACCGCCTGCCTTTAATCTTTTCCTGGGTATCGTATTGAAAATTGGGGGAGAACAGAGTACCCTTTTATTTGCAGCGATCCTGAAAATGATCTCGCTGGCCAATGGACTGCTGATTTTCTTCATACTCAGGAAACTGCCCGTGGCCCCTTATTTTCCTTTGATCACGGCATTGGTTTATTTGATCAGTCCCGCAACGCTGATTTTTGAAAACGAATTGTTTTATACCACGACCATTTCTTTTTTATTGCTTGTTTCCGTTTATTTTCTGATCCGGTTTTCTTTATCTGAAAAAGGAGGGAATGCCTTCGGAATTTTCTGCCCTTTAACCCTGCTTTGCCTGACACGCAGCGTGTACCACATCACCTGGTTAGTGATCCTGTCGGTGTCTTTGCTCATTTATTTTAGGAGAAACCGTTCTTTGTATAAACTCATTCTTTCTTCCCTGATTTCAATCGGGCTGGTAGGGGGCTGGTACGTAAAAAACAAGTTCATTTTCGGTAAGTTCACCAGTTCCACATGGGTTGGAATGAATATGGCACGAAATGTATTTCACGACAATGAGGTCAGGGATTCCAGCCTCATCGAAGCTTATGCACCATTCTCCCGCATTGGTGTATACCGAAAATTCCTGGATCCCGCCTTTGAGGATTCCTATAAAGGGCTCAATGACGCTGATCTGCTTATGGAAATGAAGAATGACAGTTTCATCAACGAAAATGAAGTCAGTTATATTATGGTTTCTGACCTGTATCAAAAGGCAAGCATACAGTATATACGAACCCACCCCGGAGCTTATGTTCAAAACGTTTTCCAGTCTGCAATCCTGTATTTTACGCCGGCCACGGTGTATTCCCTGGCGGTGGAGCAGTCAAAAAAAATAGAGCCCTATGATATTTTGTTTTCGCTGAATGGTACGCATTTCGCGAAAAACAAACAGCAAAGACGAATTTGGCTCACGCTTTCTGCGTTCCCAAAATTGCTCCTCTATGTATTTGTTTTTTTTATTCTGATCAGGTATTACATCAGAAGCAGATCGATTCCTCCCTGGAACCTTTTCATCATGCTCACCATCGGATTTGTATTTGGTGTGGGTTCTTTTTTCGAACATTACGAGAATATGCGTTTCCGTTTTGAAACAGAACCGCTTTTCCTGATCCTGGCTGCGCAGGTTTTCAATATGCTGTATGCCGCGTTTCAATCCCGACGCGATCCGCGATTCGTTTAAGGATGTCTTAAAATGAATCAGCCTCCCGATATGCAATGATCAACGCAGCTTCGCCTTCTTTTCCGGGAATGGCGTTTCCATGCTCCATACCGAGCATGCCTTTATATCCTTTGGCGTACAGGTGTTTGAAAATATTTTTATAATTCACTTCGCCTGTGCCTGGTTCGTTTCTACCGGGATTGTCCCCGATCTGGTAGTATGCTGTTTCATCCCAGGCCCGGTCGATTCCGGGAATCAGGTCTCCTTCGTTTCGCTGCATGTGATAAATGTCAAATAATATTTTGCAGGATGGACTATTAACCGACTTACACATGGAATAGGCCTGGGATGAATGACGCAGGAATAAATCCGGTGTATCACTCAGGGGTTCCAGCACCATCACAATGCCATGAGGCTCGAGTAGTTCGGCAGCAGGTTTCAGCGCTTCCAATACGTTTGCCGTTTGGTAATCAACCGGGATCTTCCGGTCGTAGTTGCCGGGCACCACAGTGATCAGTTTGCCGGTACACCTTTTGGAAGTATCAATGGCTTCGCGTGTATATTTAATAAACTTATCACGCCATGAAATGTCTCCTGAACAAAGGGAAACACTTACCGGCCAGTGGTCAAAGCCATGTACGAACACACCCATCGACATATTGAGTTTGGTGAGCAGGTTCCCGATCTTTTCCTGATCAGCCGGAGGCCGGTCCATCATCCCATTGTCTTCAATAGCCCGAAAACCCTGATCGTAACCATAGCGGATCTGGTCGCTGAAATCCTTTCCTGCGTTGTATTTGAACATACCATCATGAAAAGCATAGTTCAGTTTGAAAGGCTTTCCATTTTCGGAATCCTCACTGACTTCGCGCGCCATTAAAGCGATCGGAGTCAGCATGGCAGCGCCAGCAGTTACAGTTTGCCGGATAAAATATTTTCTTTTCATATAAAGAGATTCTGGTCCAGAAAGTTGATGAAATTCCGATTCTGGTGGCTAATCCCTGTAACCCCTCAAAAAATCTGCAATAGCCATTCTTTTCTTTCCCTCCACCTGCAGGTCTTCCACGTAAATAAACCCATCCGAAGCTGAAAAACGCAGCCATGACTTGCCGTCCGTTTCCATTTTTCCCGGTTCAGCGACATCACTATTTTTGTCAGGTCTCGCATTAAAAATCTTTAGTGTTTTGGCATTGAGTAAAGTAAATGCGCCGGGAAATGGAGAGAGTCCGCGGATCTGGTTATAAATTTTGGTAACCGGATCATTCCATTTGATTTCGCAATCCGAAGTAAATATTTTTGGCGCAGTTTTTAAAGATGCAGGATCCGCAACCCTTTGAGGTTTCTCCTGCAGGCTGCCGTTTACCAGTCCATGAATGGTCTGAACGACCAGTTTCGCACCTGTTTCTTTCATCCGGTCGTGCAGTTCGCCGGCATTTTCTTTTGGACCAATCGGTATTTCTTCCATCAGTAATATATTCCCCGTGTCAATCTGCTGCTGCAGTTTAAACGTGGTAACACCGGTGATGGTTTCGCCGTTCATGATGGCCCGGTTAATGGGTGCAGCGCCACGGTACTGGGGCAGGAGGGAGCCATGCAA
>DATCAO010000067.1:0-7798 GCA_036512575.1 Puia sp. | reverse complement strand
CAGAATAATTATTGGAATCTATAAATATCATTTGAAGTTTTAGTTTTAAAGGGTACGATCAACAACGGCCGGGCTTGTCTAAGCCTGGCCTTTTTAGTTCTATTTGGTTTATAATATAAACTACTTTATATTCGTATTGCCCAATTAAAGAAGTCGTACATGCATGTGATAACCCGGGTTGTTCGTCCGATCCAACTGATAAAAACTGTCTTCCTGGGATTTTGCCTGATCCTTGGATGCTGCCGGGTACATGCGCAGACGCTGATTTCAGGGAACGTAAAGGATGGGAAAGGCCACCCGGTGCCAGGTGCGAGTATCACGGTAAAGAATAGTTTCGATGGCGCCACTTCTGATTCTTCAGGAAATTTTCGGTTCAGTTGCTCAGACACCGGTTTACAGACATTAATCATCAGCTCGGTAGGCTACAGGTCCATCGAAATATCTTTGGAAATTGCCGGTAAACCGGTTAACCTGAGCCTGCAACTGAAAGAGGAGCCCAATGAACTCAAAGCCGTGGTCATTTCAGCCGGTTCATTTGCTGCGGGAGATAAAACGAGGGGGGCTGTTATGAGCTCCCTGGATATTGCGACTACAGCAGGTTCCAACGCCGATATTACTGCTGCCCTTAAAACGTTACCTGGCCCTCAACAGGTCGGAGAACAGGAAGGTCTGTTTGTGCGGGGTGGAACAGGGCAGGAGACCAAGCAATTTATTGACGGCAGCCTGGTGGCCAATCCATATTATACCAGCGTTCCGGATATTGCAACCCGGGGACGGTTTTCACCTTTTCTTTTTAAGGGAACGGTATTTAGTACTGGTGGTTATTCAGCCCTCTACGGTCAGGCACTTTCTTCTGTTGTATTACTCGAATCCATAGACCTTCCGGAACGATCCGAAATTGATGCCACCATATCTCCCATTGTAACCGGAGTCGGGACACAGCAGCTGGCGAAAAATAATAAATATTCCTGGGGATTAAGTTACAGTTATGTAAACGCCCTTGTTTATTTCGGACTGGTCAGCCAGAAACCCGATTATTTTAAAATGCCGGCCTATCATAATGCCGATGCAAATTTCAGGATCAAAACCAGGAATGGCGGGATAATAAAATATTATACAACTTTTGCTTACAATCAGCTTGGTCTCAGAACACCGGATATCGACAGTGCCTATCTCAAGAATGCATTTAAGCTGGCTAACCACAACTGGTACAACAACCTGAGCTGGAAGGAGAATTTAAATAATGGGTGGAAGATGCAGTTGAGCGCCAGTTATAGCACGAACCTGGATGATATTATGCAACAGAGCCAGTCGTCCGATGACCAGCCACATAAATTCCCGGATTCAGTATATTGGATGAATAGTAAAAATTTCCAACTATCCAACAAACAAAACCTCGCTCAGGGTAAGGCAGTTTTTGAAAAAAGGCTATCCGGATTAAGTGCTGTTCGTGCCGGCGGAGAATACTGGTACAGCGATAATCCACTGGTTTATAATGATACCCTTCGTCGCATACAAGATCATCTCACTTCTATTTTTGCAGAGACTGATATCTATATTACTAATGATCTCGCAGCAAAGTTGGGCGGAAGATTTGAATATTCCACACTGCTGAAACAATCTGACATAGCTCCGCGCATTGCACTTGCATACAAAACGGGCAAGGATGCGCAGATTTCAGCAGCTTACGGCATTTTTTATCAGAAGCCGGATAACCAACAGTTATTTTTTTCACCCGGTTTGAAATTCACCCAGTCAGTTCAATACATCCTCAACTACCAGAAAATGAACAGGGACAGGATTTTTCGGGTAGAGGCTTATTATAAAATATACAATAACCTGGTAAAAACAGTGCCACTCAGTTATAATTATTTTGGATATAATAACGGGGGAAGTGGTTACGCAGGGGGTATTGAATTTTTCTGGCGGGATAAAAAAACCTTTAAGGATTTTGATTACTGGATCAGTTACACTTACCTGAATACCAAAAGAGATTTTATGAACTATCCCGAAAAGATTACGCCGGATTATGCCGCAACGCACACCGCGTCCCTGGTGATGAAACGTTTTGTTACCGAATGGAAAGCAGGTTTCAATTTCACGTATACTTTTGCCACCGGTCGCCCATACTATAATTTCATGATTAATAACAAGGGTCAGTATTACACCGCAGATGAGGGTTATACCAAGGATTATCAAAGCCTGAACTTCAGTTGTGAATACATCCCCAGCCTGGGAAAAGTGAAACCAAAAACCTTTGTGGTATTATTCGCCAGTATGAGCAACGTACTGGGTTATGATCCCATCTATGGGTATCATTATTCTTTTGACGGAACCATTAAACAACCGATAACACCGCCTGCGGCGCGATTTTATTTTGTTGGATGTTTTTTGAGCTGGGGTGTGGACAGAACCCAGGATGCAATCAATAATAATCTTTAACAATCAATTAATAACAACCGGATATGAAATCAATTCTTTTTTCTCTTATGATGTTTGGCTTTTTCCTGTCTTCTGCACAAAGCGATAAGTATATGGAGGCCATGAAAAAAAACCTGAAACTTTTTGATTCTGCTAAAACAAACGCAGATTATCAGGTATTGGCGAACAATTTCGAACGGATTGGGGATGCGGAGAAAACGCAATGGCTTCCCTATTATTACGCCGGACTGGTGCTTGCTACGGAAGGATGGAATGATCCCAATATGGATAAGGATGCTAATTCTACCCGGATCAACGGGCTGTGCGACAAAGCTGCGGCCCTCGATAACAATTCTGAAATTTACGCTCTCCGCAATATGGCGGCTACCCAGCAAATGATGGTGGACCCGCAAACCCGCTGGCAAACCTATGGAATGCAGGCCTCAAAGGATATTGAAGAAGGCCTTAAAATGAATCCGGACAATCCTCGTTTGTATTATCTGAGGGGCGAAAGTATTTTTAACACACCTCCGGCATTTGGAGGAGGTAAGGATAAAGCGAAGCCCGTTTTTGAAAAGGCGCTTGCTTTGTTTAAGACAGAAAAACCCAAACCCTTGTATCCGAATTGGGGAATGCAGCGTACGGAAGAGCAATTAGCTAAATGCCAATAAAAAATATTAAATAGCTGATATGGATTTATTCAGTGATCTCGATCCTGTATTGCATTCACAGCTTCGGCTGGCCATCATTTCATTACTCATGCGGGAGCAGGAGGCAGAATTTACCCAATTGAAAGACAGGACGCGCGCCAGTGCCGGAAACCTCAGCGTCCAGATCAATAAACTCCGGGAAGTGGGGTATATTGATGTGATCAAGAATTTTAAAGACAATTATCCAAACACGATTTGTAGAATAACGACGTCCGGATCCAAAGCATTTGACCAGTATGTTAAATGCCTGCAATCCTATCTCACAGTGAACGCGAAGAAAAATCATTGATTGGAATTCAAAAGCCCTCCACGTTGCATAACGGGAGGGCTTTACATTTCCGGTATTTCGGCTACCGGATATTTCCTTGGTTGCGTATTATCCTTTAGCCAGTTTCATAATCATTCTTTCTTTGCTGTTCACCGTAACTTCCAGCGTATACACCCCCGGATGCAGATTATGGGTGCCTTCGAGTGTATAAGTATTCGCGCCGTTTGCGGCTTTTTGGCCTTCTTTGAATATCAAGTTGCCCTGTTCATCGCTGACTTTCATCACCACATAGGATTCCTCCTTAAGCTGAACGTTCACAAGAATATCGTTGGCTAACGGGTCTGGGGTAACGCTGAGTGACGCCAGGCTACGGGTATTAAACATTCTCGCGATCAGCACTTTGGAAAAAATAATATTACCGTTATTTTCCACTTCCTTCAGCCTGTAAAAAAAATCATTGTCCAATCCCGTAACGGTCCTGAACCGATCCCGAAAACTGAATTGCCCGGACTCCTGACCTGAGGCTTGATTTACGGTACCAATCGTTTCATAGTGAATCCCGTCGAAACTGCGTTCAATATCAAAATGGTCGAAACTTCCGGTTACAGTGTTCCAGTTGAGCTCAAAGTAATTTTTACCGTAACTGGCATGAAATGCCGAAAGGCTTCCGCTAAGTGTCAATTTTTTTGAGCTGGCGATTGTATTGGAACTGGTATCTTTCTTGTGTGCAGACCCGAAGCCCGGGATATTAGCAGATAAAACTGCCGGAATGACCATCAGCAGGCAAAAACTAATTGGAATGATCCTTTTCATTTTGTAAGATTCTGAAAGTGAACAATTTGATGATGCTCAGCTTAAAGGGAACAATTAAAGGTCATTCAAAAGAAGAGGGATCGGATATGTAAATGAATAGAACGAAAAATCAGGAAGGATTCACAGTTAGTTCAGGTGGGTAGCGATCGATTGGGACAGGGGGTAGTTTTCAAAGATAGTTTGCAGTATTGAAAAATGCAATAGGGGGAGGAAAATAAGTATGGGAGTGGGGGAAGTGGGGGGAGTCTGGGGAAGAAAGTTTTATGGCTGGTCAGCCTTCATCAATCTTCTCATCCTCAGCGCCCGCAAGCACTACCGATCCCATCTTTTTCAACGGGTTTTTATGATTCTCCTGAAAATTCCTTCTTTTCTGTATAATATCCAGGCATCCGTACACTGCTGCCAGGAAAGATGCGGCATCTGCCTTGTTTTTACCTGCAATATCAAAAGCTGTCCCGTGATCTGGTGAGGTTCGAACTGCCGGCAATCCGGCAGTAAAGTTAATTCCCTCTGCCTGGGCGAGTGATTTGAAGGGGATTAGTCCCTGGTCGTGGTACATAGCGAGAACCGCATCAAATTTTTGTTGTTGGTTTCTGGCAAAGAAGGCATCTGCGCTAAATGGCCCATACACCAACATGTTGTGTTTCGCATCTTTGATGGCGGGTTTGATGATGTCTTCTTCTTCCGACCCGATCAATCCCTCGTCACCTGCATGTGGATTAAGGCCCAACACGGCTATACGGGGTTTGTCAACGCCAAAATCGCGAATCAGGGAATCTTTCAGGATATTCAATTTGGAAAGAATGATCTCCCTGGTAATGTTTCTTGTTATCTCACTGACCGGAATATGTTCGGTAACCAACCCAACCCGGAAATTTTCGGAACACATCAGCATGAGTACGTCTTTTGTGCCGAATGCCTGCCGCAGATAGGGAGTATGACCGGTAAATGAAAACTCGGGACTCTGAATATTTTTTTTATGAATGGGTGCTGTAACCAGCCCGTCAATTTTTTTCTCTTTCAAAGCCTCTACTGCAACCATCAGGGATTTCACGGCATAAGCACCACCTGATTCGGTGAGTTGACCGGGATTGATGGCCACCTCTTCTTCCCAGCAATTATACAAATTCACCTGTTTATGGAAAGGACGGGAAAGGTCCTTAATATGCTGGTAATTAAAGGTGGACTCTGGTATGGACTTACGGTAAAAATTGATTAGCCGGTTAGATGCAAACAGAATGGGTGTGCATAATTCCATCAGCCTGTTATCTGAAAATGTTTTGATGGCCAGTTCGGTACCAATACCATTCAGGTCACCTATGGAAACGCCAATAACAGGTCTTTGCTGCGGAATACTCATGTAATATTATTCGAAGGATAAAAATACGATTATTCACCTGAAGGATGGATTATTTTTGCTTCATGGCATACCGGCAACACCCGCTGAATTTGAAGAAATCCCTTGGTCAGCATTTTCTGAAAGATGAGCAGGTTTGCAGGCGGATTGTGGAATCCGTAAATCAATTTCCTTTCGGAAGATTATTGGAAATCGGTCCCGGCGCTGGTGCCCTGACAAAATACCTGGCGGATCAGCAAGGTATTGAGTTCAGGGCCGTAGAAATAGATCGTGAGAAAGTGGCCTATTTGAAAATTCATTATCCTTCATTAGAAGGTCGCATCATTGAGGCGGATTTTCTTAACATGGAAAAACCGTTTGTGGAATCCTTTACAATCATTGGTAATTTTCCCTACAATATTTCAACAGAAATACTGTTCAAAATTTTGGGCTGGCGTGAAAATGTGGAACGGGTTATCGGCATGTTTCAGAAAGAAGTGGCCCTGCGCATCGCAGCGCGGGAGGGAAGCAAAGTGTATGGAGTCACCAGCGTGCTGTTACAGGCTTTTTTTGAAGTGGAATATTTATTTGAAGTGGACGAACACGCTTTCAAGCCACCCCCTAAGGTAAAAAGTGCTGTAATCCGGCTGACGCCCAGGAAAGAGCCTCCAGCAGTCCGAACAGAGAAAATGTTTTTTTTGCTTGTGAAGACTGCATTTAACCAAAGAAGAAAAACACTGCGTAATGCCGTGAAAGGGTTGTTTACTGACGATATACTTAAAGATCCTCTTTTCAATAAGCGGGCAGAACAATTGATGGTTACCGAATTTGAAGAACTGACCTGGAGAATGAAATGATGGATGAATGAAGGTATATCGGGTATCCTGGAATATCTGTCTGACGTGTGGATCGAAATGGAAAATGTTTAAGAAGGCGCCAGACATCCCAGGGAGAACCGATATATACATTGAACAAAATAATCGGAAAAGTAAAAACAATGAGAAAAGTTTTGATCACCGCGAAAGTGCATGAATACCTGGTAGAACGGTTGCAAAGCCAGGGGTATGAAGTGATATATCAACCTCAGATGACCTACGAAGAATTAAAGGTATTGATCCGTGATGCAGAGGGACTAATCATTACCACCCGTCTCCAGGTAAACAGACCCGTACTGGAAAATGCTGCTTCGTTGAAATGGATCGGTCGACTGGGTAGTGGTATGGAACTGATAGATACCGAATATGCGGAAAAAAAAGGAATTCGTTGTGTGAGCAGTCCGGAAGGTAACCGGAATGCAGTTGCGGAACATGCACTTGGCATGTTGCTTTCGCTGATGAACCATATGCCAAGGGCTTCCCGGGAGGTCAGGGAAGGGAAATGGATCCGGGATGCCAACCGGGGAATTGAACTCAGGGGCAAAACAGTTGGTATCATTGGCTATGGAAATACCGGATCGGCTTTTGCCCGGCTGCTTACCCCTTTTCAGGTTACCGTTCTGGCGTATGACAAGTACAAATTTAATTTCAGTTCCGGATATATCAAGGAAGCCAATATTGAACAATTGGGCAGGTATGCCGACGTCATCAGCCTGCATATTCCCCTCACGGAGGAGACTTTTCATATGGCAGGAGAAGGCTTTTTCAATTCATTGAAAAACCGTCCGTTTTTCATCAATACCAGCCGGGGAAAAACGCAGGATACTGCTGCCCTTATCGGGGCATTGGAGAAAGGTCTTCTGGCCGGGGCTGCATTGGATGTGCTTGAGAATGAAAAACTTGAAACTTATTCTCCGGATGAGAAACTTCAGCTGAGCAGGCTATTGGCCCTGGATAATGTTTTGCTGACCCCGCATATTGCCGGTTATAGCCAGGAAGCCTTTTATGGAATGGCCAAAGTGGTATTGGATAAACTGGGGCTTTAACCTTCCGGCTATTTACCTGTAGCCGTGTTAACGAAGTTCCAAACTATTCAATTTATCCGCAGAAACCCCGCTGAAAAATACCTTTTTATCTGGATTCCTTATCTTTGTGCAAATGCAACGCCTCCCGAGGGCGTTGTATTTTTTTTCTTTTATAATAAACAAGAGGAGGATTTATGAGTGGAATCACGTATTTGACAAAGGAAGCACTCGAAAAACTGAGGAACGAGTTACAAAAAATGAAAAGTATCGATCGCCCGGCTGCGTCCAGGGCAATCGCGGAAGCGAGAGAAAAAGGAGACCTGAAAGAAAACGCCGAATACGATGCAGCC
>DATCAO010000066.1:0-3490 GCA_036512575.1 Puia sp. | reverse complement strand
TTCGGGATGTAGCGCAGCCCGGTAGCGCACTACGTTCGGGACGTAGGGGCCGCAGGTTCGAATCCTGTCATCCCGACCATTTTTCACTCAATTTTACGAAACCCGCTCCCAGAGCGGGTTTTTTGTGGTTCGGATTTGACCTGCATATATTTTCAAATTTTGCTATTGCCTTGTTAATCAGAAGAATGCAAGGTTCGAATCCTGTCAGCTCGCTCTAGCGCTCTAACAGCTGACGTTACCACTGCTGGATGATTATGCAAACACCAGAGTCATCTATTAATGCAAATTCCTTTGCTCCCCATGGCCTTAGTGAAATTTCTTTGAGATTTGGATGCAGGAATCCCGGATATGTCGATGCAACTTTTTTATATACCTCTTCAATATCATTTGTCACAAGCCTAAATTCAGGCCTGTCTTTTTCTGCATATTCCTTGTTTTGGAATAAGAGCATACTCAATCCGTCTTTTTCGATTGCACAAAAAGGTTGGTCCGATTTCAATTCATCATGACCAATGCTAAATTCAAGACATTCTACAAACATCCTAAGGCCTGCTTTAATGTCTGTGTAAAACACATTAGGAACCAGTTTAGTAAATTTCATTTTTATTTTGATTTGTATGGGATTACTTGCCATATCTAGTTGCCTTCGTGACGCACCGAATGGCGTTTTGCTTCCAGCAGGCATTCGTAAAATGCTTAGTTCCGTACTGCTGAGCAAATACATATAGAAAGATCCCGGAAGGCCCCTTCTAACATTTTCTTAACTTTCTAAGTGCAAAGCCCGGAAATTAAAAAAAGTACTGGGAACATTGTTTTTCAAATCGCTAGGTTCGCTAATCGTCTCAGGTCAGCGACGAACCGTTCGAGAATTGTCCTGCCAGGGCGCCTGAGTGAAACAACAAATACCCAAAGGGGATTTGAATTTCACTTAAGGCCACCCCAAAGAGGATCAGCGCAGCTACTCCTGTCATGCCGACGAAAATTAAAGGTGATAACTTTGTAGTTATCACCTTTTTTTGTTAGATCTTATATCACGTGTTCTTAGGTATCCAGTTAGAATCTTTTTAGTTATCACATGGTAGGGACACAAACATAGGACACAACCAGAATTTAGAAGACGAAATAGGTCAAAAACTTACAAAAATTGTCAGCAAAATTGATATTAACAAGAAAACAAGCCACACTTATAGTATGGATTGCTTTTGTAATTGCTGTAGTCATTCGGCTTCCTCAACTTTTTCATCCATTAGCGCATCATTATGAATCAATTACGGCGCTGGAGCTGGTTGCAATAGAATCGTGGAAACAAGCAGGCGGTCCAAATAAATTCTTCGGATTGCCACCCATTAATTACCAACAAACTGGCGATAAACAGTTACCTAATGACATCGACATAGATACCGCAGGAAATGAAGTGTATATTTCTTACGGATCTTTATGGAATCTTACGCCTTATTATTTTTTTTCATGGCTTCGTATTTCCCCGGGCCCAATAGCCTTACGCCTGCTTAACATTTGCATTGGATTACTGACATGTATAATGGTGTTTAAATTAGTTTTGCTGATTTCTGCAGATAGTCCATTAAAATACACATCTGCGTCAATTGCATCTGCTGTTTTTGTTTTAGCACCGGCAAACCTCTGGTATTTTTGTAATGTCTATGTTAATTGTGGCTTTGCAATCCCTTTTATACTGGCATTTATGTATTGGGTAATAAAAATGATGACCCAAACTTCGGGCATCAGCCTTTCCGGTCTCATCATATTGTTGCTAGTAACCGCATCGCTTTTTCTAACAGATTGGATTGCCTGCTTCATTGCTGCAACGTCGCTGATCCTTATTCTATTCAACATAAAAAAGAATCGAAAGCTTTTGTACCCAATGCTGATTATTGTTACTGGCATAGGTGGTGGCGCCGCCATTTTCGTTTGGCAAGCGTTTTCCTTGTTGGGTAGTAGTACGGCAATGAAGAATCTTTCAGGAAAATTTTTATTCAGAACCGCGGGATTATCTGCAAGCACTTTTTCTATTGTAAAAGATATATCTATTCATTTTATAACAGCATTTTTACCGTTACTCGTCCTTTTGATATTGTTGCGTTTAATCGCATTTGCACGACGAAAGTCAATACAAATCAATACTCCATCCAAACTTTTCTACCAAATACTATTGCCAGCGCTAATACTTTACAATTTGATTTTTCTTTCGTGGACAAAAATTCATGAATTCAGTATTCTGTATTATGGACCCGTGTTTGCTATTGCCATAGGCAATATCTTACCTGGATTATTTAATGGAAAAGTCATTTGTATCACAATGCTGGTTTCCACCGTTTTTTGCGCTGCAGAATTTTATCTTATTAACCCTCCTGGCACAACAGGATTCAACAAAGTACCCTATGACACTTATAAAAAATTGGGATTAGACATCGCCCGAAGAACAAATAAAGAACAAGTCATATTTTCCAACATCCGCATGCTCCCTCCCGTGACGTATTATGCAAAAAGGCTGGTTACTTACTCGAATAGTCCCGAAGAGGCAAAGCAGCGACTTTATCGCTTTAAAAGTGACCAGGCTGTTTGGATTGACGTAAAAAATTTAGAGGTAACAGGAATATATTACCTGAACAAATAGGTCTTCCTGGCTGCCTCATGGCTGTTTCAAGGATTGGAATACCGGAATGTTTAAGAGAGAAAACTGGCCCAAAGATGGACCGGAAACCAGACCTGGATCACCTCAGTTCACTCTGAACGAAGGCTGTGTACAGGATTTGCAAAAGCCGCTTTAAGCGCCTGGTAACATACCGTAACACCCGTGATGAGAACAGAAACTCCGGCGGCCAGCGCAAAGATCCACCAGGAAATGTCAATCTTGTATGCAAAATCCTGCAGCCAGTGATTCATCGAGTACCAGGCCAGGGGAGTTGCAATCAAAAAAGCAATTCCGATAAGGTTTAAGAAATCTTTTGAAAAAAGAGAAATGATGCTGCCCATAGAAGCGCCTAATACTTTACGGATGCCGATTTCCTTTGTACGTTGTTCCGCTGAGAACATAACCAATCCCAGCAGACCCAGACAGGAAATCAGGATGGCCAGTGATGCAAATAATACAGATAGTTTTGAAATAATCAATTCACTACTGTACAGGTTTTTGTATTCTTCATCAACAAACTGATAGGAAAACGGATAACTCGGATTGATATCCTTATAAACTTTTGAAAGACTGGCGAGCGCCTCTTTTGTTTTACCGGGCAGGGTACGCACGATGATAACGCCGAAATACTCATATTCTTTTACATCGAGAATTACGGGTTTTATCGGTTCACGAAGAGACTGCGTATGATAATCTTTTAAAATGCCGATGATATGTCCTTTTTTCTGCCAGGCTGAAACCCATTTCCCAATGGGATTTTTCATGCCCATTTCTCTGACGGCTTCTTCATTCACCAAGAATGCATCGGCAGAGTCGCTGGCAATAACCCTCGAAAAA
>DATCAO010000065.1:0-3510 GCA_036512575.1 Puia sp. | reverse complement strand
TCTTTTCTACCAAATCGGTTGCCAGTGCGGCTTTGATCAGCAGTTCATGAATCTGTCTCCAGGGGGCATCATATCCAATGGTAACCGAAGTATGCAGGATCAGACCGTGTTCGGGTGCATCAGCGCTATAATTCGTGGTATGACTGTTCATCACCGTGGAATTCGGGATGGAGACAATTTCATTTTTAATTGTCTTCAGCCGGGTCACGAGCAATGATTTTTCCATCACATCTCCGGTTATACCTCCGATCTGGACACGGTCGCCGATTTTATATGCCCGCATATAAGTGAGCACGAGACCGGCTACCACATTGCCAAGTGCACCTGCGGAACCAAAAGTAAAAAGTACGCCCAGGAAAACAGATACGCCCTTGAAGATACCGGAATCTGATCCGGGCAAATAAGGAAAAATAACGATCAGCATAAAGGCATAAACCAGGACACGAATGATCTGAAATGTCGGGTTGGCCCAGTCCTGATAAAATCCGGGAATTTTCAGCCTTCCCTTTTCTATTTCTGTTCTAAAATATTCCAGCATGCGCAGGAAGTACCGGAAAACAAATACCACCACAATGATCGTAAACAGGTTGGGAAGATAATTCCAGGCAGAAGCCAATATACTCTTAATGGGATCCAGGAAAAATGAAACCAGGGTTCCGGTAAATCCGCTCGTCCAGGGAAATATCCCAAGCATAACTAAAAGCGTGAGGTATACCACCACCAGGATAACAATCCATTTCAGAATCTTGAGTAATGTAAAAACAAGGTCCAATTCATGGCTTGCATCCAGGATTTCATATTGCCGGAATTTCAGTCCGGTGAATATTTTTCCCCGCTGATTTTCAATTCTCTTTTTTATAAAATAAAATACTCTTGTTATAAAATATATCATTAAAGCAAGCACAATGAGAACCGCCAGGGCCAGTGTAATATCTCTGGCAATGACTTTCCAATTGTGCTTTGCTCTATATTTTATTAACGCCGAAACAATGATCTTCCTTTGTTTCAGCGCCAGATCTTCACGTGTTGAGTTTCCCCAAATGGCGTCCATTTCGGAAACACTCTTGATCACATTTTCCTTATACATGATATCGGTCGTCAGTTCGGAAGAAGAAATCAATAACGAGTCTGCGTTAAAAAAATAGTCTTTTGAAAGTCGGAGCAGACGTTTGGACTGCGCATCAGCACGATCACTGGGCGTAAAGCTTCCCAGTTTAGCATAAACATAAAACAGCGTATCCTGATCCAGGACAACCGGAAAGCCGGTTACGATCGAACGGAGCGAATCGATTTTTAATTTCAGAACCTGGTAACGGGTCGAATCCCGGTCGATGATCTGATCGCGTTCATCAGTAAGTGCTTTTTTTTTGGAATTATCTACCGTGCCAAGCTGCTGGATTTCTTTTCCCAACTGAAGAAGCCGGATAGAATCACCTATACGGTTCGTTTGAATAGACTGTAATTCTTCAGACTCACGCGTGAGCAGCACATTTTTTTCTGAATCAACTACCCTGGTTGCCGCCTGTTTTTCTTTTATTGCATTAGTATCCTTTTGTGCATACAGTGTATTGATCCCGGAAATCATCCAGATACACAGAAAGAATGCAAATGAAAATATCCGATTCATTTATTTCTAATAATGTCGTTTAAAGTTCGCCATTTCAGGGTTGATAACTGAAACTGGCTTTCTGATCACCGATCATCACATCAAAGGTTCCGGCTTCCGTTACCGTTTTCAGTTTTTCATTTACAAAAGCCAGGTCAGCAGCTTTCAGCGTGAAAGAAACGGTTTGTGTTTCTCCGGGTTTCAGATTGATTTTCTTAAATGCCCGCAGGCGTTGCATATTGGGCGTGATACTCGCATATTGCTGGTGGGTGTACAATTCCACACTGCGTTTGCCTTCTTTGGCACCGGTATTGGTCAGGGAAATATTTACAGTAATGGTTCCGGATCCCCTGAGCTGATTCGAACTCAGACTCAGCGGACCGTATTTAAATTGCGTATAACTCAGCCCCCATCCGAATGGGAAGAGCGGATTGTATCCGTCCCAGGTCATGTCTGAGTTGAAAATCTCGCGTACATCTTCCGTATGTTTCCGGTCGTAGAGCACCACTTCTCCTGAATAACGGGGATAAGAAAATGGTAAGATCCCATTGGGATTGTAATCGCCGAATAAAACATCTGCAACCGCTTCTGCAGTTTTTTTGCCGGACCAGTAAGCCATCAGGATCCCGGGCATGAGTTGTTCGATGCCGGTGATTAGTCGCGGCCTGCCTTCCGTTAGCACCAGGATAACGGGTTTGCCTGTAGCCGCAGCCGCCCTTGCGAGTGCCATTTGATTTTCGGGCAGCGCCAGGTCGCGGATATTACCCGGACTTTCAGCATATGCATTTTCGCCAAGGCAGAGTACGATCACATCGGCATCAATGGCGGCTGCTTTCAGCTTCGCCGTGTCAAAATTCTGCGGATTGTCGAATCCTTTCACACTGATCACCGCTCCCTTCCCCCCGGTTTTTTCGAGTACTGTTTCACCGATCGTTTTACTGTCGGCCGGATACAATTGTTCCTGGTTTCCCTGCCAGCAGTACGACCAGCATCCATTCAGCGGAGCAATACTGCTGGCCGAGGGACCGGCCACCAGCACTTTTTTATCTTTGGAAAGCGGGAGAATATTGTTTTGATTTTTGAGTAAGGTCATGGCTTCCTGTGCTGCCATGAGGGCGGTCTGCTGGTATTCCGGTTTTCCGAAATTGGCCACGCTGCCTTCTTCAGGATAAGGGTTGTCAAAAAGTCCCAGGCGATATTTCAGTGTGAGTATGCGACGCACCGCTTCATTGATCCGGCTGACGGATACTTCTTTTTTCTCCACCGCTTCTTTCAGTAAATCAAAGAATGAATAATCTGAAGGAACCATACTCATGTCGACACCTGCATTTACGGCCAGCACAACTGCCTGTCGCGGACTGTTCGCAACCAGGTGCCTGGTATGTAAACGGATAATATCTTCCCAGTCTGAAACGACTACACCCTGGAATCCCATTTCTGTGCGGAGTAAATCCGTGAGCAGGAATTTGCTGGCATGCACAGGCACGCCATTGATTTCTCCGGAATTGATCATGATGGTGGCGGCGCCTGCTTTGATGGCCTCATGAAACTGCGGCAGAAAATATTCCCTCAATTCGATTTCCGGAATATAGGAAGGACTCCTGTCCTTACCACTGCGCGCCATCGAATAACCCAGGTAGTGTTTCATGCAGGCAGCGACGGCTGTCGGATGGGTTAAGCCATCAGCCTGGTAAGCCTTTACAGCAGTCGCGCCCATGGTTTTGCCAATATACACGTCTTCTCCATAGGTTTCCGGAAACCGGGACCAGAGCGGCTGCCGGCCACAATCCAATACAGGCGCGAATTCCCAGCGAACGCCGGAAGCACGCATCTCGTTGGCCGTAACATGCGCTGCTGCAGCAACCAGGTCGGGATTACGTGTTGCCGCCATGGCAATATTTTGT
>DATCAO010000064.1:0-3025 GCA_036512575.1 Puia sp. | reverse complement strand
CCGAAACCCGTTATTTATTGCCGTTGCGCTGTCCAGCGTGGCTCCGCGTCCGTTCAGTTCCGAGACATTATTAAAAGTCGGTAGCAAATAACTTGGCGATGCGCACACGAGCACCCCGGCGGGTGTTTTAATGGTAACCGAAATCAATGGTTGCTGACTGGAAATATGGGTGCCGTTTTCAAGCACCATGGCATAGGCATAGGTCATGGTGTACGGTTCGGTGGCAGGTCCCGGCGGAACATGAATGCTGTAGCTGACTCCCCTCACATATCCGCCGCCACCAACATTGTTGGCTCCAATCCCGCGTGTAATAGCCGTGGATCCCAGTTTGATTGAATACCCATAGTTATACCCGTTAACTGTGGGGATGGTTGTAAATCCACCAAAAGGATCAATGGTACTTGTAGTGACTACCTGAATTCCAAGAATAGAACCCAGATTATATTCAAGGATTGAATGGGTACCGCGGGTTCCGCCTGGTGCAGGTGATAACGAATCATATTTATCGATGATGGCTTGTGATCCATTGCCGTCGGCGTTATTCCCCGTATATGCATACCAATGCGTAAGGTCCTGGCTGGCAAAATTAATGTTCAGCGGACAGGTTTGCGATTGGGAAACAGACCGAAGGCAAACGAATAGAAAAAAAACACTCCACCAGCACTTCATCAAACAATGTATTGTTGAGGTTTATTACCAAACGATGACTTCCACAGGAATGAAAAGGGGTCGAGCGGTTACAGGTTAGAACTACGTAAATTACAACAAAAAGGTTGCGGAAAAAAAGGCGGAAACCGATTCAGGATCGGGTCGCCGTACAAATACGATGAATTGATTCAATATTCCCAGGTGAACTCGGGGAATACCTGCTGATTTTCAGCAAAATGATATTAAATGACCTTATGAGGGACTATTCTGCCCTCAGGCTGTTTACGGGATTGGAAACTGCCGCTTTAACAGCATGGAAGCTAACCGTAGCTAAAGCAACCAGTACAGCCAGTACTGCAGACAAAGCAAATACCCACCAGTGAATGGGAATCCGGTAAGCGAAGTCCTGCAACCATCGCGACATGGCGTACCAGGCCAGTGGGAAAGCAATCACTGCTGCAATGAGAACCAACTTCAGAAAATATCCTGACAATAGCTTAACGATGGAATCCACTCTTGCACCCAGTACTTTCCGGATTCCGATTTCTTTAATACGCTGCGTAATCGCAAAAGCTGACAAACCAAACAAACCCAGGCTCGCGATGAATATAGCAATACATGCAAACACGGTAAACAGGGTTCCCTGTCTCTGTTCGGATTCATACAGGCTGGCGAAGCGTTCATCCAGAAATGTGTATTGACATGGAATTTCAGGAAGGTATTTCTTCCAGGTTTTTTCAATGGTTGCGAGCCCGGTGTTAATATTTTTACCGCTCAGTTTAACAGTAAGATTATTAAAAAAAAATTGTCCGGGACTTACCGGTGGGCATATCAACACGATGGGCACGATTTTTTGCCTGAGGGACTCGAAATGAAAATCAGCAATAATACCAATAACTTTTCCGGTGAACTGGCCGTACTTAAAATCACGCCCCACCGCTTCCGCCGGTGTTTTCCAACCGATTGCACGAACGGCTGCTTCATTCAAAACAAAATTAGAAGTGTCCCTGCCATAAGCACGGTTAAAATACCTTCCGCTTAAAACCCCGATGCCGTAGGTTGAGACAAAATCATAGTCAGCAGCTAAAAATTTAATATCTGCTGTTACCGTACGCATGGAATCTCCGACCTGTGCGGAAGCGTCCATGGCATCAAGCAGTCTGCCTGTAGGAATACGGGAAGAGCGCGCTACGTTTTTTATCTCCGGATTCTGAAGCAATTCGTTTCTAAATGATTCGTACGATGTATTAATATTGTTATAATAGGGTAACGTGATGAGGTGTTCCTTATCATATCCCAGGGAAGTCTCCTGCATATAACGCAACTGCTGGAAAACGATCACTGTTGTGATGATGAGAACGATCGAAATGGTAAACTGAGCTACCACCAATACCTTCCTGAATGAAATATTTCCGCTTCCCACTTTTAATAAACCTTTAAGCGTTTTAACAGGTTGAAAGGAAGACATAAATAAAGCCGGATAAAGTCCAGCCAGGACACCAACTATAAACGGTGTTAAAAAAACAGGTATCAAAATCTGCCATTTCAGAAGCATATTTAGGGAAAGCACCTGGTTTGAGAACTTATTCAGCCAGGGCAGCGTCAGGTACAACAGGACAAAAGAAATAAGAATAGCAGCCCAGGATATTAATACGGATTCACTGAGAAACTGAAATATAATTTCCTTTCTTCTTGCTCCGATCACTTTTCTGATTCCGATTTCCCTGGCCCTGAGCGCGGAGCGGGCGGTGGATAAATTCATATAATTGATACAGGCAATGATCAATATAAATAAAGCAATAATCGAAAAAATATACACGCGGCTGATATCGCCATTAGGCTCCGCTTCATAGTCCGTGTGAGACCTCAGGTGAATGTCCGACAACTTCTGCAGGCCGAGTTTCGTGTGTTTTGAAGGCAGATCGCCATTATAATCTTTATGATCCATCCGGTGGTCAACAAAAGCGGGGAACTGAGCAATCATCCGGTTAGGATCGTAATGATCGGGGAGCAGCAAATAGGTGAAGAAAGAATTATTGCCCCAGTTTGTACGAAGATTTTCTGCGCCATATACCGCCGGGTCTTTTAATGTGTTGAATGAAACAAGCATTCCGGGGTGCATATGAGAGTTGGCAGGGAACCCTTTATATATGCCCGTGACTTTGATATCAAATTGATTGTTGGATCTTAACACTTTATTCATGGGATTTTCATTCCCAAAAAAGCGTTTTGCTGTTTCTTCGCTGAGCATTAAAGAGAACGGTTCTGCCAGTGCTGTTTTCGGGTTTCCCTGAACCACATCCAATGTAAAAACGTCAAACAGATTTTCATCTGCAAAATAAAATGGCTCATTGAACAGCTTGTCCTTATACTTCAG
>DATCAO010000063.1:0-2778 GCA_036512575.1 Puia sp. | reverse complement strand
AAATCGGATACGAATCGGTCAACTATGATCTGATCTATGGTCTTCCTTTTCAAACCCTGGCCAGTATTCAGAAAACAGTGGAGGACTGCATTGCACTAGCACCCGATCGTTTTGCATTTTACAGTTATGCCCATGTTCCCTGGACGAGCAGGGGGCAGCGTTTGTTTGACGAACATGACCTGCCATCCGCCGAAGAAAAAATGAATTTATACCAGGCGGGCGTTAAAATATTTACGACCGGTCATTATCATCATATTGGCATGGATCATTTTGTTTTATCTACTGACGAGTTGTTCCAGGCGGCGCAGGCCGGCACACTCTATCGTAATTTTATGGGCTACACGGCCCAGCACACCGATTTGCAATTGGGCCTGGGCGTTTCCGCGATCAGCGATACCAGTCATGTGTTTGCACAAAACAGTAAATCATTGCACGACTACTATAGTTTGATCAACAATAAAGAGCTGCCCGTCGTTAAAGGATATTTTCTGAACCACCAGGACGAACAGTTTAAAAAATATATTCTGGACATCAGCTGCCAGGGCAGGACCCATTTCCAGGAAGAAGACCGGGAAACCCTTGAATTATTCACCTTCCCGTTGTTGCGGCAACTCGAGTTGGATGGGTTGGTGATCCTGAACAACCGTTTCGTGGAAGTAACGGACTTAGGAAAAAGTTTTACCAGGAATATCTGCAGGGCCTTCGACCTGCATCTCCTTAAGAAAGATGTTTCGGACGGAACTAAAACCTACAGCCGGGCGATTTAATTTTGGTTGACGGATGACGGATGACGGTTGCGAAAACGGGGTTATGCACTATATTGAGCATACAAAGCGACCGGATGACAGCCGTTATAGATTTATACACCAGCCAGAAATTTAAATTCTGGGTTTTTGCGTCAATGATCATGTTGTTGTTCATTCATGGGTACAACCTGAACGAGCGGTATCTGCAGTCATTCTCTATTGTTAACGAACGACTCACTTTCACCAGTTTTACCGAATACTTTTTATCGAATGGCTTGTTTCGTTTTTTCGTGCCCATGCTCTTCTCCATTTCCGGTTATTTATATGCGATTCATGATACACGTCCTTATGGTGAAAGAATCCGGAAGCGAATGCGCACCATTTTATTGCCCTACCTGATATGGAGCGCCGTATCGATCCTGTACACTTATGCCTTCGAGTTAACGCCATATGGGCGGACTATCGTAGAACAGACCCATTTGATGCAATTGAGTAATAACCGGATTCTGCTGCACGACTATACGGGGTGGGAGTTGTTGTTGCGGTGGATATTACTCCCCGTTTCCTATCAATTGTGGTTTTTGCGGGTATTATTTATTTACAACCTGGCTTACCCCATATTGCATTGGTGTATTACCAAATACACCAAAGTTTTATTTCTTGTTCTTATTTTATTTTGGATCTCAGGCATTCAATTTCTATTGATTGAAGGAGAAGGATTGCTTTTCTTTTCGCTGGGCATCTGGCTTCAGAAAAGTAATTTTAATATCCGGGAATCCAAAAAGTGGTTGAGGCCATTGCCCTGGGCTGCTGTCTTTATAATATTTGCCATCATGAAGACTTTACTTGCGTTTTATGGTTTTAGCATCATGGGAAATGCCGTTTTCCTATTGCTGATCCTTTTATATAAACTCGTTGTGTTCAGTGGTTTCATCGCAGCCTGGTATGGCAGTGATACGTTGGTAAAATGGTGCATGAAGCGGCCGTGGTTTGTCTGGCTTTCTGCCTTTTCATTTATCATTTATGCTTTACATGCGCCCCTGGTTGCTTATGCCATAAACGCCATATTTCCCTTGGTACAAAATATTTATGAATACAGGCTGCTCACGTATTTATTTCTTCCGCTGGGCCTTTTGATCTTTTGCGTGGGGACAGGAGTTATCCTGAGAAATGTATTTCCGAAGTTGTATGCTGTATTAACGGGAGAAAGGGGTTTTTAATGAAATGCCTATTCCCGTTTTTATCTACCCATTTCGTTCTGCTTTATTTATGATTTGAAGCTTTTGTTCCGCAGAAAAGCTTCTTTGTTTGTTTCTCATAATTAAAATTTAAGTACTAAATTGATTTACTAATTTAGTCCAGCAATTTAGGAGCTGATGCAAGATCTAGTCCCAACTTCCAATCCACTATGTATTTACCAGTCGTTCAGTACCTGAAATTCATAATTATCCATTGTGGATTTCTTAGAAGCAAAATGTATTTGGTTTTCATATTTGTCTTCTGCGAGTTACAAAATTCAGGATATTCAAAGTATAACTCTACAGTATTATAACTTCATAAATGATCGGGCGGTAGCAACTTCAGGCCTGTCAGACTTTGCGGTATCCACGATACTTAATAACTGTTTAAAATAGAAAACTGTCTTTTGTTTGTTGCCCAATTTTTCCGCGCCCAAACCTGCGCCATACAAACTATTAAAACGATTCGGACTTTTCTGAAGTACCGATTCGTATGCTTGTAAAGCTTCCGTATTTTGCTTTAACTGGAGTAACATGTCACCCAACAATTCCCTGGCAGGTAGCACTTCTCCGGGAGTTACAGGATGTTTTTCTGTACTATCCTCCATGTCGGCAGCGAGTTTCATTGTTCTCAGCGCGTCGTTTTTATTTGCCGATTCGAATTGAATCCATGCCTCGCCGGTTTTGATCTGTATTTCAACCTCCCTGGATTTATAAGAGTCTTTCTGCCTTAGCAATTCGTCACGAAGCTGATTGAGTATTGCTAGTTCCGATTTTGCCATATCGAAGTTTCC